>JANOAW010000240.1:0-1843 GCA_031411355.1 Hyphomicrobiaceae bacterium
ACACCGACCTTGCGGCCCTGACTCTGCAATGTTTCCAAGGCGTCGATGACCATGTTCAGGGTGTCGGCGTCGAGCGATCCGAAACCCTCGTCGATGAACAGGGTGTCGACGAACGACTGGCGGCCCTCGAGGCCGGACAAGGCGAGGGCCAAGGCCAGGGAGACGTGGAACCGCTCGCCGCCCGAGAGGCTGCGCACCGAGCGGATTTCATCACCCATATCGCGATCGACGACATGCAGGGCCAGATCTCCCGCTTGGCTACGTGCGAGCCGGTAGCGCGGATTGACAGCCTTCAACTGCTCGTTGGCGAGGCGCACCAGCTGATCCAACGTTATGCCTTGCGCGAAGCGGCGGAACTTGTCGCCGTTGGCCGAGCCGATGGCTTTGTCGACGGCGTCCCAGGTCGCGAGTTCGGCGCGTGCCGCGACGATCCCGGCTGCCAGAACGCCAACCTTCTCGCGCGCGGCGGCATCGAGATCGAGCCGTGCCCGGGCGGCGGCGATGGCGTCGCGCGCCTCGGTGACGGCGGCATCGAGTTCGATGATGCGTGCTTGCGCGGCTGTTTCGTCAAAGGTTGGCGCGCCCGCCCCGTCGCGTCCAGCTGTGTCGCCCATCGCCTCGCCAGCCGCGAGCAACGCGGCGAGATCGGCCCGGCGCAATGCCTCTGTCTGGGTCGCCTCGACCAATGTGCGCGAGATTTCATCCAGGCGCTGGCGCAGGGCGTCGATGTCGGCTTGCGGCAACGCCAGCATAGCGAGCGCTTCAGGCTCCGGGACGCCGAGCGCGCCGACCGCGGCCGAAAGCGCGAGGCGCGCTTCCGCGACCCGCAGTTCGGCCTGCCGGACGGCTTCACGGTAGGTCTCGGCCCTTTCGATCGCGGCGAAATGGGCCAGTGCCGTTTCGTGTTGAACGCCCATTGCCTGCGCCCGGCCGGCAGCCTTGGCGTCTCGATCGGCAAGAATGGTTTCGCGATGCATCTTGCCGTCGATGCCAGCGAACAGGTGCGCGCGTTTGGCCGTGGTTCTGTCGACATCGGCTCGGCGCGCCGTGAACAGGGCTTTCGCCTGTTCTGCTGCTTCCAGTTTCGCCCGATGAGTCGATTTGGCGGCCGCTGCCTGGACCGTCAGGTCTTGAATGCGCGCGTCGATGGCCTTGCGTCGGGAATGTCGGCCGGTGAAAGCCGTGGCGAGGCGGTCGATGTGCTCGCCGCACGCCTCGATGTCTTCGTCGAGATCCGCCCGCGCGAGGTCGGCTGCGAGGAGCGCTGGTTCGAGTGCGCGAACGACGTTGGCCAACACGGTCTGTTGGTGGCGAGCCTGGCTGTCGGCTGCCGTGAGTGTGCGTTCGACATCGCGCCGTTCAAGACCGCAGCGGTCCATCTGGCGCATGGCCTCTTCACGCTTGCGCTGGGCCGCATCGTAGTGCGCCTGCATCGTGTCGAGCGTCGTGCGCAGATCACGGGCGCGCGCCAACTGGGTAGCATAGACGCCGCGCGCGCGCTCGGCATCGGCTGCGATCTGGGCGATGATATGAGACGTGCGAACATCCAACGCGGCCGGAATGAGATGCGGCAAGCGGCTTTGTGCGAGCGCCTGGGCGAGCGGCTTGACGAGCGCCGCGTAGTTGGCGGCGAGCCGGGTTTTTTCCTCGGTCGCGAGATTGGCCCGGCGCGTCGCATCGTCGGCCAGGGCGCGCGCTTCCGCGACGTCACCGCGGGCTTCGGTGACCGAATACCCGAGGTCGTGCAGATGCGTATCGAGTTCGTCGCGCCGCCGGCGGATGTCGGCGACCAGCGCCTCGGCAGCACCCGGCTCGCCCATCATGAAGGGATGATCGGCACTGC
>JANOAW010000241.1:0-2448 GCA_031411355.1 Hyphomicrobiaceae bacterium
TGCCCTTGTGCTTGCCACTGTCGTTGGCGCCGCACGAGCAACGCTGCCTGAACTTGAGATACAAAGCCAAATTTGCTCGTTTTGGTTGAATTGGCGGGAGCTGCCTCTCGGCCAAGATTAAGTGTGCGCATGTTGGAACCCCGATACTTCGAGTGTTGTGAAACGGGCGATTCGTTATCGTCACCGGGTGGTGCAGACTTTTTGCGCGCGGCCAACACATAATAAAATCGAATGTTCGATATAGTTCACATAGCGTTTGTTTAGGTGAGTGTGATCGTGCAACATGTCCGCGACCACGACCGCCTCCTTTCGAGTATCGACAATGTCTCGTGACCTCGACATCTCCGTCCTGCGTGCGTTCTCGGCCGTCGTCGAAACCGGTAGCGTGACGGCGGCATCTCGCCTGCTCAACCGTACTCAGGCAGCCGTTTCACTGCAGATCAAACGACTGGAAGAGTCGATCCACCAGCAACTGTTCGATCGCGGCCACCGTCGCCTGACCCTGACTCCCGCAGGTGAACGCTTGATCGCTCAGGCGCAGCGCATCGTCGCCATGAACGACGAACTCATGACTCAAATGACGACGCCTGAATTCGAGGGCGAAATTCGCTTCGGCGTGCCAACCGATATCGTGCAAACCTATATACCGCCAATTTTGCGGCGCTTCTCGAAAGCCTGGCCGCGGGTTCGCCTGGCGCCCCGGCTCGGAAACTCGTTTCATCTTCTGGACCAGTTTCGTCACGGTGATCTCGATCTTTCGCTGACGACGGACACACGGCTCGGCGCCGGCGGAGAAACGCTGCGTGTCGATCGCCTCGTATGGGTCGGAGCCCTCGGCGGCACAGCCCATCGTGAGACACCTATTCCGCTTGCGGTTGGTGACACCAGTTGCCGCTTTCGTCCCTCGGTGATCGACGCCTTGCGTAAAGTCGGCCGAGATTGGCGCTTTGTGCTCGAAGTCTCGAACCAAGTCGCGCAAGACGCGACCGTCAGTGCCGGCATCGCGGTCGGTGCCAGTCTGCGCGACAGCGTGCCAGATTTTCTCGAGGAGCTCGGCAGCGAGAGCGGCCTGCCGCCGTTGCCGGAATATCAGATCAATCTCTACGTCCCCAAAGTGGGGCTCAACCCCCTGGCAGACGAGCTCGCTCGACACATCCGCCAGGATTTCAATGTCCGTTTCGGCGGCTTGGGTCATGGCCTGCCGACCAGAGCCGCGCGCCCACCACGGCTACGGCCCAATTCCGCGGATTGACGGGGTCGTCATGCCCCGAGATAGGCGGCGACGACGTCGGGATGAGTTTGCACCTCGGCCGCGGTGCCGGTGGCGAGGGCGCGGCCCAGATTCATGCACAGCACACGATCGGCGACGTCGGACACGAGCGACATGTCGTGCTCGACCATGACGACCGTGATGCCGAGATCGCTGCGGATATCCTCGATCCAGAACGACAGGTCGCGCGTTTCTTCCGGGTTGAGACCAGACGCCGGCTCGTCGAGCAGCAGCAGTTTCGGCTCGATCGCAAGCGCCCGGCCGATCTCGACGATCTTGCGCACGCCGTAGGGCAGCTCCGCGACGCGCAGCGTGCGATAGGGCGACAATTCGAGCACGTCGATGATCGCCTCGACGGCCGCCCGGTCGGAACGCTCGGCGACCGACACAGCGGGCAGGCGCAGCATCTGCGCAAGGAAGCCCGTGCGCGTGAAGCGGTGGCGGCCGAGCAGGAGATTATCGAGCACGCTCGCCTGTTCGAACAGTTCGATGTTCTGGAACGTGCGCGCGATGCCATGGCCCGCGATGTCCTGTCGCGGCGCCTGCGTGATGTCGCGACCGTCGACCATGATGCGGCCCGCGCTCGCGGCGAAGATGCGGGTTACGACGTTGAACACAGATGTTTTGCCGGCGCCGTTGGGTCCGATGATGGCAAAGATCTCGCCCGCGTCGACCGTGAACGAGAGATCGTCGATCGCCTTCAGGCCGCCGAAGTGCAGCGCGAGATTTTCGACCGCAAGGAGGCTCACTTGTAGCGCTCCGATTTCATGTAGGTTTTGGTGCGCTTGAAGGTATCGCGACGATACAACGGAAAGTGCGTCACCAGCGCTTTGATCTTCAGCCAGCGGCCGTTCAGTCCCATGGGCTCGAACAACACGAACGTTGCCAGGATTAAGCCGTAGATGAAAATCTCGAGCCCGAATTGTTTGCCGCTCGCCCCGGGCAGCAGCGGCTTCAGCATGGAAATGACGCGTGGCAACACGCCGATCAGGATGGCGCCCAGGATAGCGCCACGCAGCGATCCCAGACCACCGATGACGACCATCAGCACGAGCTCAAGTGACAGGATCAGACCGAAACCCTCAGGCGTCAGATGTTGCACGTGATGCGCCATCAAGGTGCCTGCGAGACCGAGCACACCTGATGAAAGCACGAAGGCGCCGATCTTGTAGGCCGCG
>JANOAW010000242.1:0-6301 GCA_031411355.1 Hyphomicrobiaceae bacterium
CGACAATCATGTAATCCCCGATCGACGATTTCTGCGAAATATCGATGGTCACGATCGCCTCGGCCTTGGCGTCATCCAGCCAACCGCCGATGTGTCCAGCCAGCTCGGAGCTGGCATTGGAGGGCATTTCGCCCGTGTTGAGGGCTTTTCGGGCAACCTCGGCAGTGGTGCGCATCGGCTCGTGGTGATCCTTGTGTCGGCGTCGAAGTCACGCATTTCCTGTGACAAAATAGAGCATCTGGCCTCTCGTCGCAAGATCGGCGCCAAATAAAGCGGTGGAATGGCGATTTATCGCTCGGCGCGGCGGCCTGTGCCCTGGCGCGGCTCGTACTTGTCGATGACGGCACGCGATTTTTCGACCAATGCATCGGCGATCGCAGCCTGGCCTTCGGCCGTCGGGTGGAATGCGCCCGAATACGTCGCAGCCAGAAGCACTTGCAACCAATCGAAGCCCTGATTCTTCATCACCGTCCGCATCAGGCCTTGGCCGACATGGAAGTGGCCTGTCAAATAGGCGTCGTTGGGCGTGCGAAACCACCGCTGGCGGGATGCATACGGGCGCCAATCCGCGGGATTGAAGGGCTTCCACTGTCCATCCACCAACAGCGGAAAGCGAAGATCGTCGGCCGAATTCAAAGCGCTGTCCGTCCAACCCGCACACAAGCCACGCCCCTGGAACTCCCGCACGTGCGCATCGACGAATGACCACCCGTGCGCTTTGGCACTCGTTTTCATGATGTCGTACATGAGCTTCGCGGCCTGCTCGCCCTCGCGCGATTTGGCTTCCGACAACACGAAGTCGGGCAATACGGTCATGCCGGCCTGACCATTGGGGCACACGCTCTTGCCGTCTTCCATGATCGACATGGGCGGATATGCCGTGAGCACCACGCGATCGGTCTCGTTCCACGGCAGGTGCAGAATGTTGTGGATCGCACGTTTCAACGCCTTGTAGCGGTCATCGAGCCGGCCGAGCGCCGCCGTCGCATCCTCGAGGCCGTGAACATGGCCGAACCAACCGCCGAGTGAGCGCAACTGTGATTGATCGGCGATCACGGCATTGGCAACCAGACGTGAAAAGCCGATATCATTGCCGCCGATCGAAATGAAAAACAGGTCGACTTTGCGCGCTTGGCTGGCGTCGCACTTGTTCAGCACCAGCCCACCCTTCAATTCGGGCACCTGGTTGTTCATATGGTAGGCTTCGGGATATTCGTTGGCACGCGTGGGGTGGGAGCCGCACTGGACTTCGGCTGCGGCCGAGACCTGCGAAAGCTGCGGCGGATTAGGCACCCACTCGTGTCCCTTGTAGCGCAGAAACAGCCCGAATGTGGTCTCGGCGCCCGAGCAGGCGAAGCCGGCGTAGGTCACAGCCCGATGCGGTTCCTCGATGGCGAGTTGCAGCGCCGCCCGCAGTTGATGCGAATAAAGTGACCGGTGGCAGGCCTGATCGAGCCAACGCGGATTCTCGTCGATGAATTTCTTGTCCCCGATCTGCTCCCACGATCCGACCCGAGCGGGATAGCCGACCAGCGCCGCCTCGTTCTTTTTCCGAATCCCATAATCTGCGGCACGATCCCGCGAAAAGCGCACCGGCACATCCGGATTGCCTTCGCCCGACCCGAAACTGTCTCCGAAAGCGACGATGAACAGATCTTGCACCTTCGCGCTCGCAGCGGCGATCTGCTGGCCACCGACCTCGATCGTGATCTTGGCGCCGGCAGGATACGGAATTTCGAGCAGCACCGGCGTGTTGCACGGCACGGTGATCGAAGCGCCCCGCTTGCCGCCGCCGCCCGGCGCCGTCAGCCAAGTGCAATCGATGCTATCGGCGTCCGGAACATTGTCGACGACGGCGCGGATCTTGTGGCTTTTGGGGTGTGCATAGTCGGCCACTTCAGGGCAGGCAAATTTATTGCCGGCCGCATTCCAGCACGTGCGCCGGAACATCGCCGCAGCCCAACCCTCGACATGGCGCTCGGCGAGCGCGCGCTCTGCTGCAAGCACCGGCTGCCGACGTTCGTCGTCACCGAGGCTCTCATAGGTCACCCGGTGCATATCGGTATCGGTCGACTCCGTGAACAGCCGGAACGGATTGTCGACACGCCACGCGATTTTCGGCTCCATCGCCGCAGCCGAGGGCACGTGTGCGATACAGGCCAGCAAGCAGATCGTCGATGCAATCCCCATCACGCATCGTTGCCGGATAGCTGTCATCGCACCCCTCCCGCGTTGTTCATGCCGACGTCCGGCCGATCGCGTCGTGGTCGTCTCAATCGCAGCCGCGGCACACGCCGACGGCAACCCCCGGGCGGCTCATAGGCCAAGCCAATGCGCCCGTCCAATCCGCATGACCCGCGTTAGTGGCGAAATCTCGGCGGGCATCCGCGTGGCATCACGCCCGGGGTCGAGGATGGCGCTCACATACGACGCAACCGTTGCGGCAGGCAGAAACGCCGCACAAGCCGACGGCGCACACGCAGCCAGCCGCCGGCTCAGTGCCGATCGCGCCGCTTCGACATCGTCGCACGCACTTCGAAGCAGGTCGCGTAAACCGGGCACCGCATGGCCGGCCCGCAACGCGTCGACATCAATCCCATAGGTCTCAAGCCGACTGAGGGGGAGCGGCACACGCCCCTTGGCGAGGGCCATCGGCAGTTCGGCCAGTAGACGTGCCTGCCCGAATGAGCGCGCGGCCAGCATCGACATGTCGGGCGCGGCCGGCCCACCGAGAATGATATGCGCCAGATCGAACGCAATGGCCTCGGTCTTGGTGAGATAGCCGTCAAACGCCGCCTCGTCCGGCATCGGATCGTCATACAGATCAAAAGCGCGCGCCTCGGTCATCGCGATCAACGACAAGGGTGGCAGATCGTACGCGCGCACAGCGGCGGCCAAGGCATCGGCGATCGGATGCCCGATGCTCTCGGCACGGCCGAACGCAGTGATCGTTTCGCGCCACCATTGCAACCGCATCTCGCCCATCATCGGCTCGGTGACAACATGGGGAATACGGCGCAGATCGGCCGCGAACGCAGCCACTGCGAGCAGCGCCGCGCGCCGGGCGACCGGCGACAGTGTCGCCGCGATGTAGCGTTCTGGTTCGCGCGCGCGCGCCAGCGCCACGACATCGGGATGAATGATCATGCACGGACATCTCGGCACCGACCAGACAGCGGCGCACACATCGTCCGATCAAGGCGTATTGATGACACTGATGTCGGGCGCCTCTTCGTTTTTCATGCCCTGGACGTGGTAGCCGGCGTCGACATGGTGGATTTCCCCCGTCACGGCTTTGCCGAGGTCGGACAGCAGGTACATGCCGGAACTGCCGACCTCTTCGATCGTGACGGTACGGCGCAAAGCAGAATTATATTCGTTCCACTTCAAGATGTAGCGAAAATCCGAGATGCCCGACGCAGCCAACGTCTTGATCGGACCAGCCGAAATGGCGTTGACCCGGATGTTTTTCTTCCCAAGGTCAGCTGCAAGATAGCGCACGCTCGCCTCCAAGGCGGCTTTCGCGACCCCCATGACGTTGTAGTGCGGCATCACCTTCTCGGCGCCATAGTACGACAGGGTCAGGAGCGATCCACCCTTCGGCATCAATTTTTCGGCCCGTTGCGCGAGCGCCGTGAACGAATAGCACGATATCAACAGCGACTTGGTGAAATTGCCCTCGCTCGTGTCGACGTAGCGGCCGTCGAGTTCGGCCTTGTCGGCGTAGGCGATGGCATGGACGAGAAAATCCAGATTGCCCCAGGAAGACGCGAGTTCGGCAAATACGGCATCCATCGAGGCGGTGTTGGTGACGTCGCAGGCCATGACATGTTTCGAGTTGACGCTGGCTGCCAACGGCCGCACGCGTTTCTCGAGTGCGTCGCCTTGAAATGTGAAAGCCAAGTCAGCCCCCTGCGCGGCGCATGCGCGCGCAATGCCCCAGGCGATCGAGCGGTTGTTGGCCACGCCCATGATCAGGCCGCGCTTGCCGGCCATCAAAGTGCCGGTAGGAATGGCGTCGGTATCGGACATGGCGGCCTTCCGCTGAAGTATAAGCAATCGATCCGCGCTCTCTAACGATTTGCTCGGCCCTGGTCCACATGTGCCGCTCACCCGCACACAGTTGCTCCCGCTGCTGATCGCAACGCCGGCGCCAGAAAAGCCAGAAAAGAAACTTGCGCCGCCCGCCCGGTGCACTGTAAGCGATCCCTGCTGGAGAGATGGCCGAGTGGCTTAAGGCGCACGCCTGGAACGCGTGTGTGCTCGCAAGGGTACCGTGGGTTCGAATCCCACTCTCTCCGCCAATGCACATTGAAATCATTGAATTATTTGATTTTCATAGTTTTCTCTCCCACAAATTCTCCCACATAAACTGATTTTTGACGCCTGTTGCGTCGCGTTTTGTTCCACACGAACTCAGGTCGTCTCGGATCTACTGGCGCCGGAGAACGCGACACCGTTCGCGCCTTGATCAAGCGTTGCTGACCTCGCCGGTTGACCTTAGAATGTCTCGACGTGCGGCACCCAATGCGCCCGGCTCAAAGCTGGGCAAGACTGCCTCGATGGGCGCGTGCCGCCCAACCGGGGTCTCAGGGTGCCTACGCGTCCCGACCAATCCGAAGCGCCGCTATGCAAATCGGGAATTTGGTTCCATATTTGCACGCATGATCGAACGCCGCCGCCTGAAGACCTTGGAACGTCTGTTGGACCGTTCGCCGGCCGTGGTGATGCTCGGCCCGCGCCAGTCCGGCAAGACGACACTGGCCCGTGCGATCGCCAAGTCGCGAGACGCTGCCTACTTCGACCTCGAAAGCGATCGAGACCGCGCCAAGCTTACGGATATCGAGGACACGCTTGGTCGCCTCAGCGATCGGTTGGTCGTCCTTGATGAGGTCCATCGCGTGCCAGAACTTTTTCAGCCTCTGCGTGGTCTGATCGACGAGGGCCGACGGCAAGGCCGGCGGGCGGGTCAGTACCTCCTGCTAGGGTCGGCGTCCCTCGACTTGCTCCGTCAGTCCGGTGAGAGCCTTGCCGGAAGGTTAGCCATCATCGAACTCGGTCCCTTCGACGTGTTGGAAGTTGGCTCCGACCGCGTCGATGACCTTTGGCTGCGCGGCGGCTTCCCGGACAGCTTCCTTGCTGTCGACGAAGACGAAAGCCTGCGCTGGCGCCGGGACTTCATCCGCACGTACCTCGAACGCGACGTGCCGCAGTTCGGCCCGCGCATTCCGGCCGAAACCCTGCGCCGTTTTTGGACCATGCTGGCGCACCGCCAGGCAGCCCCGCTCAACGCCGCCGAGTTGGCGCGCAACATCGACGTCGATGCCAAGACCGCGGCGCGCTATCTGGATCTGCTCGTCGACCTGCTGCTGGTGCGACGCCTGCCAGCCCTGCACCGGAACATCGGCAAGCGGCTCGTCAAAGCACCGAAGGTGTTCGTGCGCGACAGTGGCCTCGTGCACGCACTGCTGGGTATTGCCGATTTCGATGCGCTGCTCGGGCATCCCGTGGTGGGCGCCAGCTGGGAAGGTTTCGTCATTGAGACCCTTCTGACGACAGCACCGGACGGCACCGTCGGTAGCTACTATCGAACCGCGACAGGTGCCGAGATCGACCTCGTGCTCGAATTACCGGGCGGCAAGGTGTGGGCGATCGAGGTGAAGCGCGGTCAAGCCCCGAAACTCGAAGCCGGTTTCCACACCGCGCGTGCGGACTTGGAACCGGACCGCAGCTGGGTCGTCTATGGCGGCACCGAAACGTTTTCTCTCGGCCAGGACATCACGGCCATCGGCCTGCATGACTTGGCGACCAAGATCGCCCAGATGAAGTGAAAGTCCATCAGCGACGGGCGTCACCGAAGCGGGCGCCAACATGCATTGCTCGATACGACGCGCCAGAGCGCTCTTTACCCCCGATGAGAACGCGCACCCTCACCTTTGCCCGGCATTCGGCATGACTTGGATGGTGCAGGGGTGTCGAGCTTTGGCGCGGTCCGCGGCGGCGACGCAGCGAATGAAGGCGTCCTCGTTCTCGGCCAGGATTTGCGACGTTCTGGTGATCGCGGCCCATTCGGCAGGACTGGCCGCGTTCATGAGTTCGCTCCCAGCGGACCAGCGGTCGCGGTAGCCTGTCGCGAGGGCTGCGAGGTTCGAGCCGCCGGGAACGGTCGCGGCGATGAGCGGGTAAAGCCAGAAGCCTGCAACAAGAGCCACGGCCGGCCACATCCAAGGAAACGGTCTGTACGTCGAGCGGACGCGGAGCGTGTTGGTCAGGCGAACCAATTCGGCCTGGCGCGCGTCGG
>JANOAW010000243.1:0-3395 GCA_031411355.1 Hyphomicrobiaceae bacterium
AGCCCGACGCCTCCAGGAAGTCGCGCGCGCCACCGCCCCATTTCACGGTAACCGCGCCGGGCTGTTTGGCCGCCTCGGCGCTCAGGAAGGCGATGGCCTCACCGATGCTGTAGCCGGGGTTCAGCTGGGCCGACAGGCTGATCGAGCGCTGACGATCCACGCGCGGACGATGAGCACGACGCCATGATGCTTGGGCCGGACGTGTTGTTTTCGCCCGTGGTCCATCCCGGCGACCGCACCAAGACGCAATATCTTCCGCGCGGCCCCGCTGGTTGGATCGATTTTCACACCGGTACGTCGTTTGCTGCCGGCGAAACGGTGACCGTGTCGGCGGAACTGGGCCGTCCGCCGATTTTTGTGCGCATCGGCGCAGCACTCGTCCTCGCCAGCGCGACGCCCGCCATCGAGCCGCATACGGCGCTTGCACGCCGTCTGTATCTCGCACTCGCCGGTGACGGTGGCACGGGAGGCGGTCGTCACTTCGAGGACGATGGTGTGTCCTGGGGTGTTCGAGACGGCAAAGCCCTCGACATCGACATCGCAGTGGCATGGCGAGATGGCGCGGCGCGGGTCGAGATGCGGCGGCGCAGCGGACACTGGCCCGTTCCGACGCCGGCGGCCTGGACCATCGACGCCCCTGATCTCGCGCGCTGGCGCATTGCCATTGAAACGGCGATTGCAGAAAAATAATCGGCCGGCAGCACCCAAGGAAATCGCCCTCTGCCGCGTCTCGTTACCCGACTGGTCCATGCTGGCCGCGTCGGGTCCGCCATACTCGCGTCATCATGGAAGCTCTTCGACTGATCCGTACTGATCTTGGAGTTTTTCATGCGCGCCGCCTCCGTTCTAACAGCGATCACCGCGAGTTTGCTGATGACCACCGCCGTCCATGCCGCCGATATCGCCGCCACCTCGTTGATCGATGCCGTGACGGTTTTTCCGCAAGGGGCGGAGGTCACCCGCGTCACAAAGGTTACTCTGCAGCCCGGCGAACATTCGATTTTGCTGCTTGATCTACCGCCGACGGCGATCGGAAATTCGATCCGCGTCGAGGGCAAGAGCACCGGCGTCCTTGCCATCGGTTCGGTCGACACGCGCCGCACGTTCGTCTCGCGCGGCGAGGTGGAGCAACGCGCCGTCGAGCGCAAACGCATCGAGAGCGACATCGAGAAACTGACCGACGAACGTGACCTGGCGAATGCCATGATCGAGGGTGCCAGCGCCCAGAAAAAACTGTTTATGGAGTTGGCGAACTTGCCCGGCAAGCCGGTGCCGGCGGGCATGCAGGCGCCGCAGTTGCCCGACTGGGGGCAGCTCGGCCAACTGATCGGTGATCGAACGATCGCCGCACAAAAGTCGATCCTGGAAACGTCCGCCAAAATCCGCGATCTCGACCGTCGCATGGAAGATCTGCAGAAGCGGCTGGCATCGATCGCGCCGGCACAGGACGAGCGCACGGAGGTCAAGGTCGCCGTTACTGCCGGCACCGCCGTCGAAGTCGATTTGACGATACGCTATCAGGTCGCCAATGCCGGTTGGACACCGCACTATGATGCGCGGTTGACCACGGGCACCAGGACTGCCGCTCCGAAAATGCAGATGGTCCGCCGCGCCTCGATACAGCAGCGCACAGGTGAAGCCTGGGACAACGTGACGATCGCACTGTCGACGACACGGCCGTCGCAGGGCTCGCAAGCGCCCGACCTGGCACCGATGCTGGTCGACCTGTTCGACGCATCGACCCGTGCCCGCTTGGAGAGCGCACCGGTCTCCGGCGCAGTTGCAGCCCCAGCTCCCATGGCCCGCCCGATGGCGGCCGATGTCGCACCCGGCGGCGATGGACGTGCAAAGGCGATCGCCCCTGTCCAGCAGATCAACGCCACCATCGACGCCAATGCCTTCCAGGCCCTCTACGGCATTCCCGGCCGCTCGACGGTCGCGACGACCGGCGAAGCCAAACGTGTGCAGATCGACGCGACGGATCTCGACCCGACATTGGTCGTCCGAGCGGTACCCAAGCGCGATCCCAAAGCCTTTCTTTATGCCAAGCTGGTCACGCCCAAAACCACCGCCATTCTCGCCGGCCAGGTCGCGCTGTTCCGCGACGGCACCTATGTCGGCAACGGCCGGCTGCCGCAGTTGGCGCCGGGGGAAGAGCACGAACTCGGCTTCGGTCAGGACGACAACGTGATGGTGAAATATGCGGTGCTCGATGAAAAGCGCGGCGAGAAGGGCATCATCTCGTCGTCCAAGACCGAGGAAAAAACCTTCAAGATCACGCTGAAGAGTTTGCACCAACGGCCCGTGGCCGTGCGCGTGATCGACCAGATTCCGGTATCGACCAATCAGGACATCAAGATCGACACGAGTTTCAAGCCGCAGCCGACCGGCCGCGATCTCGACGACAAACGGGGCATCGTGCACTGGGACTTCACGATCGCGCCGGACGAAGAACGGTTGATCGAGTTCGGTCACAAACTGACGTGGCCGTCGGCCAAACAGCTGTCGCGCTCGTGAGCATGCGCGTCACAACATATCGGATCCTCGACTGCGGCTCTCGTGGGCATGGCGTATGAGAGCCGCCGTGCGATACAATCCGTGCACCATGCGAGAGTAGGGCAGCGCCAGAAACAGCGCCAGCACGGATGCGAGATGCACCGCCAGCAAGAGGCGCAGCGACATCGAATCGCGCAGCCAATAAAGCGCCAGACCTGTGAGGCTGGTTGCAAGCAACAGGAAAGAAAAAGCGGCGTCCATGCCCCGGACACGCCGGGCAGCGAGGAGCGGGTCGCTCCGACGTTTGAGCAGCAAAAGACCAGTGGTTCCGATGGCGAGCAGGAGCCCGCCCGGAACGCCGAGAAGTTTCGGCAGACTGAACGGGCCGTAAGGTGCCGGCATGGCGAACGCATAGTGTAGGATCGTCGCAGTGCTGGTCGAGGCAAAGCACAGCATGAAGCCGACGACGACGGCGTGATGCAACCACCAGCGCCGGGTCGTGAAGGCGTCCTCGGCCTCGAAATTACATCCTTCGTTGTGCCCGCCACGCAAATTCTTCAACGTCACCACGTCGTAGGTCGCTTGAGCGAGCGCCGTGCTGTCGACGCCGCTACCACCGGCAGCACGCCAATAGCGGCGTAGCCCCATCGCCTGTGCCAGGATCGCGAAAGCGAATACACCGCCAAACAGCAACACCATGGCTGCGTGCGGCATGACATCGTAGAATGTCTCAGACGTGGACTTGGCCCCGCCGATGCCGAACAGCGTAAGCAGGCCGGTCAGCGCGGCGATGGTCAGAGCCGAGACGAGCAGACCGTTGTGTGCGAACGCGCGTCCCATAGGCGCCGGCCAGGCATACTGCGCCCAGCTCTCGGTTCTGATTTCAGCCAGCGCGCGCG
>JANOAW010000244.1:0-1730 GCA_031411355.1 Hyphomicrobiaceae bacterium
CGCAACAACATAGCCGGCGAACAGCCCTAGCTGAGCCCGCTTGTTTGCGCCGGATCTGTGGGCAGCCGGCGGTGCCATGACTGCGCGGTCCCCCTTGGAAAGTGCGGCCGCCTCAGGCGGTCATCAGCACGCCGCGATAGATCGGGTCTTCCATCGCCCGACCGGTGCCCATGGCGACGCAGGTGAGCGGATCTTCCGCCACCGAAACCGGCAGGCCGGTCTCGTCACGCAGATGCTCGTCCAGACCACGGATCAGCGCGCCGCCGCCGGTAAGCACGATGCCCTGGTCGACAATGTCCGCTGCCAGTTCGGGTGCGGTGTTTTCCAGCGCGATGCGCACACCCTCTACGATCGCCGCGATGGGTTCGCTCAGCGCTTCGGCAATGTGCGCCTGGTTGATGGTGATTTCCTTGGGCACACCGTTGACCAGATCGCGCCCCTTGACGGTCACCAGCTCGCCGATCCCGTCAGCCGGGACCACGGCGATGCCATAGTCTTTCTTGATCCGCTCCGCCGTGGCGTCGCCAATCAGCAGGTTATGGTGTCGGCGGACGTAGGAGATGATCGCTTCATCCATCTTGTCACCGCCGGTGCGGACCGAAGTGGTGTAGGCGAGGCCACGCAGCGACAATACGGCCACTTCGGTCGTGCCGCCGCCGATGTCGACGACCATTGAGCCGACCGGCTCGGTCACCGGCATGCCGGCCCCGATGGCAGCGGCCATCGGTTCCAGGATCAGGAAGACTTCGGAAGCGCCGGCATTGCTGGCAGCGTCGCGGATGGCGCGTTTTTCCACCGAGGTTGCGCCCGAGGGAACGCAAATCACGATCTCCGGTGGCGAGAGCATCGAGGTGCGCTTGCCGTTCACCTTGCGGATGAAGTGCTTGATCATCTCCTCGGCCACGTCGAGATCGGCGATCACGCCATCGCGCAAGGGACGGATGGCTTCAATGTTGTCGGGCGTCTTGCCCATCATCATCTTGGCGTCGTCACCCACGGCCTTGACACGCTTGATTCCGTTGATTGTCTCGATGGCCACAACGGACGGTTCGTTGAGCACGATGCCACCATCTTCAACATAGACCAGCGTGTTCGCCGTTCCCAGGTCGATAGCCATGTTGCGCGAACCGAACTTGAAGAATTTGGTGAAGAAGGAACCCATTGAAAAATCCGTGTTCTATAGTTCTGAGCGGCGCGGAGAAGCGCCGACTTGCCGATGCGATTTGCCGGAAGAGCTGCTCTCTAGCGCGGCACGGGCGGAAAGGCCAAAATTTTGTGCGAACAGGACACGAATTTTTGCACCGTTTGCCTCGAATTTTCGGCAGGTCACCGCTAGGATGGTGACCATGCCCACAATCCGCCGCCTGCCCGAACACCTGGTCAACCGTATTGCGGCGGGAGAAGTGGTCGAACGGCCCGCGTCCGCACTCAAGGAACTGGTCGAAAACGCTATCGACGCCGGGTCGACGCGGATCGCGGTTGTGCTGGCCGAAGGCGGTCTGGCGCGGCTGGAAGTGACCGATGACGGCTGCGGCATGACGCCTGACGAGATGGCGCTGGCACTGGAACGGCACGCCACCTCCAAACTGCCCGACGAGGCGATCGAACAGGTGACAACGCTGGGTTTCCGGGGTGAGGCCTTGCCGAGCATCGCCAGCGTCTCGCGCCTGTCGCTGGAAAGCCGACCGCGTTCGGCGGAGCAGGGCTGGCGGCGCGTGGTCGATCATGGT
>JANOAW010000245.1:0-1737 GCA_031411355.1 Hyphomicrobiaceae bacterium
CCACGGCGCGCGGCGCCTGGGGGACGCCTGCGCCGACGGCGAATTTCGTCAGTTGTCTCTGTCTCGCGTGGCCCGACGGATCGACCCAGGAGTTCACCGGTAAGGCCTACGGATCGCTTGTATGGCCGCCGCGCGGCAAAAGAGGATTTGGTTACGATCCCATGTTCGTGCCCGACGGCGCGAGCGAGACGTACGGCGAGATGGAGCCAGCGAAAAAGCACGCAACGTCGCATCGCGCGAAAGCATTCGAGCTATTCGTTGCGGCATGCCTGGTGTGATCAGCGACGCGCAGCCTATTTCGGCGCCGCCTGCACGTCGCGCGTCCATTTTGCCAACAACCGCTTGCGCTCGGCGGATGCGCCGTACTTGGCCGTATCGTAGGCGATCAGTTTCATGTCGGTCAGTTTGGGCGCATCACTCGACACGCTGGCCGCGATGTTCGACGGCGTCGAATGGATCTTGAGCCGGGCGTTGATGTCCTGCGCGTCCTTGGACAAGGCGAAGTCAAAAAACTTCTTCGCAACTTCGGGAGCCTTCGAACCTTTCACGAAAGAGACGGCGCCGGTTTCATAGCCGGTGCCCTCGCACGGCGCTGCGATCTCGACGGGCGCACCCTGCAGCTTCTGAGTTACGAGATCGTGCAGAAACGCGATCGCGATGCCGGTTTCACCGAGGCCGACGGCTTTGACCGGCGCGATGCCCGATTTGGTGTACTGACTGATGTTGCGGTGCAGCGCCTGCATATAGGCGAAGCCTTTGTCCTCGCCCATGGCCTGCACAATGGTCGCGAGCATGACGTAGGCGGTGCCGGATGAATTCGGGTCGGCCATCTGCACCTCGTCCTTTAATTTCGCGTCGAGCAGATCGGCCCAGCATTTCGGCGGCGTGATGCCCTTCTTTTTCAAGACATCGATGTTGTAGCCGAAGCCGAGCGCACCGAGATAAATTCCGGCGGAACGGCCTTGGGATTGATCCGCGAGCGCTTTCGCCCACGGGTGCAGATCGGCGGTGGCCGGTGATCGATAGACGTCGAGCAAGCCCTCTTCGCCGGCTTGCAAGTGTGGCTCGGCCGGACCTCCCCACCAGATGTCGGCCTTTGGATTGCTCGCCTCGGCTTTGATCTGGGCATACGCCTCGCCCGTGCTTTTGCGCACCATGGCGACTTTCACGCCCGGATTGGCTTTCTCGAACAGGGCGACGCCGTCGCGGCACTGCTCTTCGAGAATGGAGCAATAGACAGTTATGGTCTGTGCTCGGATGGACGAGGCCGCAAGCATCGACATGCCGACGACCAAGGCCGCTGTCAGACGTATCGTCATGTGGTGTCCCCCAGATCGATCGAAAATGCGGCTCGGCCGAGTAGCTGCTCAGCCGAGATAGATCGAATTGTCTCGATGCCCGTCACATTTCGATAACCAGCTTTGTTACCAATTCGTGAAGGCGATGCCGATAGCCTGACAGGGTTGTTGCGCACTTTGTTAGCAGGCTCCTCATGCTTACCATTGATTACAGCATCGGCGGTGGCGCTGTCACGCGTCTGGCCATTGCGGAAACCGCCAGTGCCGCAAGCCAGACAGCGCTCATACAGCAGGCCCTCGACGCCGTCGCCGGATCTGCTGGTGGCCACGTTGTGATGTCGGCCGGCCTATGGACGGTCGCTGGGACCGGTAATGCAGCCGACGGATGTCTGAAGATCGGCTCGAACACGACGTTGCAGGGCGCTGGCGCCGGCGCGAC
>JANOAW010000246.1:0-3757 GCA_031411355.1 Hyphomicrobiaceae bacterium
CCGATGCCGGCGTTGGAACCGATCGTCTCCGCCACGACCGCGCCGACGAACGCCAGCGTGATCGCAACCTTCAGTGAGCCGAAGAAATATGGCATCGAGCGGGGAATACCGACTTTCCGGAGGATGTCGAGTTTACTGGCGCCGAGCGCACGCAAGACGTCTTCGAGCTCCGGTTCCGTGGTCGCAAGTCCGGTCGCGACGTTGACCACCACAGGGAAGAACGAGATCAGGAAAGCCGTGATGACGGCCGGAATGGCGCCGAGGCCGAACCACAGCAGCAGGATGGGGACGACGGCGACCTTTGGAATGGAGTTGAAACCGATCATCACGGGGTACACGGCGGCGTAGATCACGCGATGCCAACCGACGGCGATGCCGAGCAATAGGCCGAACACGGTCGACAGAAGAAAGCCTGCGACCGTCGTCCACAGCGTGCGGATGGAGTTGTCGAATATGGTGGCGCGATAGGTGACGAGCGCGTCCCAGATCGCGCTCGGCGCCGGCAGGATGGTCGGCGCGATCTTGAACCCGCGACACGCACCCTCCCAGATCAGGAACAGCGCGGCCGTCAGGAGGATCGGCGCGACGATTTCGATGACGCGGTGTTTCATGGGGTCTTCTGCGCAGCCGATGCGTCACTGGCAAGAGGGTTGCGGCGATCACTTGCGTTCGGACGACCAGGAAAAATTCAGAAACTGATCCCGCGTGTCAAAGCAGATGTTGCCGTACATCTTGAGATACGATGCGCGTTTCGTCTCATTTCGATAAACGGTGGCCGGGTCGGCCATATCGGCCTCGTATTGCGCGATGTTGGCGGTCGACAGCCGCGTCGGCAGAATATCCATCGCCTGCGGGATGCTCTTGCCCTCCAACCAGTCAGCTGCGTGCTGGCCCATGGCGTAACCGAACACCGGGGACGCGAGACTGACACTGGCCTTGTATTCGGTGCCCCGTTTCAACTCGGCAACGGCCTCGCGTTCGCCATCGATGCCGCCGAAGAACTGCTCAGGCCGAGCCGCTTTCGCCTCTCTCACGGCAGCCAACGCTCCGAGTACGACGGTATCGGCGCCGAGGACCACATCGACGATGGGATGGGCGATCAAAATCTTCCTCATCGTGTCATAGCCGCCCTGCGTGTTCACTGTCGGCGGTGAGATGTCCGCGATGATCGTGACGCCCGGCAGCGCTTTCAACGATTGCCGCATGGCGACGAAACGTTGCGCCAGAAATTGGTTGGAGTCGTGTGTGAGCAGCACGACCCGGGCGCGGCCCCCGAGCTTGGCTTTGATGTACTCGGCGGCCGCGTCCGCGAGCACGCGGCCAGTGAGGAACTGCGGTGCGTTGAGGATCGACACTGCTGGCGGCGGAACGATGCTGCCGACGTAAGCGCCATCCCGGATCATCGCCTTCAGGCTCGGCGCCAGGGAGGCTGCATCGATCGGCGCCGCCACGACGGCACCGACTTTGGCTGCGTGGGCCGCCTGCACCGCCGCGATCATTTTCAACGGGTCGTTCGATGCCATCAAGATCTGAAATCCGAGGCCTCGATCCCGCGCTGCGGCGCTGAGACCGAACGCTGTCCCCAGCATGAATTGACGATCGTTGTCCTGCGCGAACGCCAGGGTGCGCTGCATGCCCGTCGGCTGCGCGCACGCCGGTCGTGCCGGATCGAAGGGTGCCAGGGTTTGAGACCTGGTCAACCCGTCCCAGCCCGACTGCGCGACCGCCGGGGTTACGCCAGAACACGTCAGCGCAAGGAGCAGACGGTATGTCAAAGTGCGCATGTCGGTCATCCCTTCTACGCCACCGGGCTTGGCTCAAGTGGTCCGATCGGCAGCGACAGCCGTGCCTCGGTGCCAGGATTACGCGGGCTGTAAACGACCGTGGCGCGCATGACATTGGCGATCGACTTCACGACACGAGTGCCGAACCCCGTGCCCTTGACCTGCTTCTCGTCGCGCCCGACACCATCGTCCTCGATCACCACCTCGACGGTGTCGGCACTTTTGTGCAAGTGGATGCGCACTTCGCCGCGTCGATCCGGATAGGCGTATTTAAAGGCGTTTGTGACCAGTTCGGTGACGATGATGCCAAGATTGATGGCGTCGTTGGTCGACATCGTCACCGGGTCGAGTTTGCGCTGCACCGAGACGCTCGATCCGGTTTTCACCAGTACTGTTTCGAGTTGCGACAGGAGTGCTGCCAGATACGTGTCGGCCGCGACCTGACCGACATTGCCGCTGGTGAACAAATGCCTGTGCACCTCGGCGATGGCTTTGATACGTGCGTTGGTTTCCTCGAGCGCCGCCTTGGCGGTTGGCTCCTTCAAGTCTCTGATCTGCAGATTGATCAGTGAGGATACCAGCGCCAGGCTGTTTGAGACGCGGTGATTGACTTCGCCGAGCAGCACTTCGGCGCGGTCGCGTGCCCGGGCCAATTCGTCCGTGCGCTTTTGGACGCGCAATTCCAACGATTCGTTCGCCAGCCTGACCTCATCGCGAGCCGCCAGAATTTCCCGCGTGTATCGATGCACTGTAAAAAGGACGCCGTTGACGACCAGCATGATGACGACGGCGCTCGCAAACGTGGTCCAGCGCAACCATGTCGAGTTTGACGCCTGCTCGGACACGGCCGCGCTCAGACGTTGGTCGCTCTCGAACGACAGGGCCGAAAGATAGACATTTGCCTCATCCATCAAGGCCTTGCCCCGATTCGTCTTGATCACCGCCAGCGCATCCCCGCCGCTGTCTCGAAGCGAGATTGTTCTATCCTGCTCGTCGATTTTTTCGGCGACGTCGTTGGTCAATTGGTCGATGACCTTGCGGCGGTCCGACTTGGTCGCGAGCAACCGCGTCAAGCGATCCAGTTCCTGGCGCACCTCAGACTTGGCCGTGTCGTAGGGCGAGAGATAGATTTCGTTGCCGGTCAGCAAATAGCCGCGCTGGCTCGATTCAGCCGCGAGCAGATTTTCGCGCAGCACAGTCGCGGACCTGCGCTGTTCCTGCGCCGACGCCACATCGTTGCTGTAGGTCTGCGCTCGATTGCTGAGCCACATCGACGCCAGCACGATGAACATGAGGGCCGCGAAGCCGACACCGAGCAGGGCGAGTGTAGAGCGAACGACGAACTGCAGTGTGATTGGCATCGCGCCGCGAGTGCTCCGTCTTGCTGACGAACCGATGGGCCCCCCCGCGCAGCGATAGCGCAATCCCGCCGACTAAGCCATTGGCCCGAGACAAGTCTTGGCCAGATCGACCCTGCGCGCGCAAGACTCCCTGCCGCCCTCAATGCCGTCCGTGGCCGATGTGGGCGCGCAGTTGGTGGACGAGGTCCTGGAACGGCTGCGTATAGGTGACGTCGAGGTCGCGGGGGCGGGGCAGGTCGATGTTCTGGGCGGCGACGATGCGGCCGGGACGATTTGACATGACGTAGACAGTGTCGGCGAGGAACGTCGCCTCGCGCAGGTCGTGGGTGACCAGCATGACCGTGACTTTGCGGGCCTGTTGGATGTCACGCAGCACGCACCACAGGTCTTCGCGCGTGAACGCGTCAAGCGCGCCGAACGGTTCGTCGAGCATGAGAATTTCGGGCTCGTGCACCAGCGCCCGACAGATGGACGTGCGCTGCTGCATGCCGCCCGACAGCTCCCACGGCATCTTGTCGGTAAAGCCCTTCAGGCCGACTTGATGCAGCAGAGCCTCGGCTTTCGCCTTGTATTCCGCTTTATTGGCGCGGATTCGCCGACGATGCGGCTCGA
>JANOAW010000247.1:0-4984 GCA_031411355.1 Hyphomicrobiaceae bacterium
CGCTCGCCGGCGGCGCCCCCAATTTCGATTCCTATAAGCTCGGCCCGATTGCCTGGGGTTCGTTTCTGACCACTGTTGTCGATTTCGCAATTCTCGCGTTCTGCATCTTCATCATGGTCAAGGCGATGAACACAGCGCGCAAACGTTTCGAAAAACCAGCTGCGCCCGCAGCCGCTGCGCCCGAACCTGCCAACGAAAGATATCTGCGCGAAATCCGCGACGCGCTTACCAAGCGTTGAGAACGTCACGGTTTGGACGCATCGCGTCGTCATGTGGTCGAAGAGCTGCCGCACCCGGCAGCTCTTTTTTGTGTTTACAGTGATGCGCGCTGCGCCGAGGTCATCAGCCAGTGTGCGGCGAGCATCGTCTATTTGTGTCGCCAATTCAGACCTGTACGACGTTCGTCGAGGATTATTTCCGGCTCGAACCGGGCGTGCGACAAGGCAGCCACGATCTGCGTTGCATTTCAGCATCAACAAAATCGAAAAAGCCGCTGAACAGTGTTCGCTTCCTTGCTAACCCTGGCCGTCACAAGTACCCCTGAGGTGCGATTGCCGATGAACGAGTCACAGGAGAACGCCAAGATGAAAATCGACAGCGTGATCTTTGTTACGACGGTCATCGCAGCGGCGGCGCTTCGGCGTTCGTCGTCAAGAAGTCCCGCACAAGCCGATCAAGCTCGGCGGTGACGTGCCGGCTACAGAGCAGGTGAAGCGTTAAACGCTCGGGCCAAAGACTAACCCGTGAAGGAGAGAAGCAAATGAAAAAACTCATCGTTCTCGCAGCTGTCGTCTCGGCCGTTGCTCTCGGCGCATGCCGTAAAGAAGTTGCGCACAAGCCGATGAAGCTCGGCGCTGAAGTTGCTCAGCAGCAGTAATGTTTCGTCCTGCCTCACGGTGGGTTCGAAATTCAAGGTCGCGTCATCGTAAAGCGGTGGCGCGACCTTTTTTAATGCACTGGTCCTGGTGCGCTGGTCCCGTGCGCGACACACGATTGCTATTGGCTGCACCAGTTGTCATTGGCTGCACCAGTGCGCCGGCGCGAATGCCGGTGGAAGACAAGTGGAATTTCGGGTTCGGCCATATTTTCGTACGATCGATCCCCTAAGACCGCGTTGATCCCCCGTGGTGCGGCGTCGAGAGGCGCACAGTGTGCCCGGAACGCGTCTCCCCCCGGAGCGCAGCCGGCCGATGATCTGTTGATTGCCGCTAGTCAGTCGAATGATGTCGCGACGTCGACGTCGTGCGATTGGCGACGACGCCGACGGACGCGCGCCGACGGAAGGAATGCAGGATGATGCTGACATACGGGCTGAAAATCGCAACGATGCGCCGGGCCTCGGCAGCACTGGCAGCTGGATCGCGGGCGATGACGGGCCGGGCAATGCGCGCGGGAGTACGGGGGCTGGCGCTTGCAACCGTCATGCTGTCGATCGCAGCATGTTCCAATACGCCAAAGCCCGGCGAGGACGGCAATCCGCTCAACGGGCCTGGCGCGTACGGCGCCAATGGGGGACGTGGCGGACCCGCGACACCTGGGTCTCAGAAAGATTTCACCACCAACGTCGGCGACATCGTCTATTTCTCGACCGATTCCTGGGATTTGACGCCGGAAGCCCAGCAGACATTGTCCAACCAGGCGCGCTGGCTCAATCAGTACGCTCAATACACCATTACGCTCGAAGGCCACGCCGACGAGCGCGGCACGCGCGAATACAACATCGGCCTCGGCCAGAAACGTGCAGAAACCGTACGTGCATTTCTGGCCAAGAACGGTGTCAACGCCGGTCGCGTCCGCACCACCTCGTTCGGCAAAGAGCGCCCGGTCGCAGTCTGCAACGATATCTCGTGCTGGTCGCAGAACCGCCGCTCGCAGACCGTGCTCAACAACCGGGGCGACCGGACCAGCGCGGCGCCGTCCCAATAGTCGGCCGAAGAGCGCATCCGTTTCGTGCCATCAGCGCTGCGCGCGCCGCGGTACCGCCCCGCCCGTGCGCAGGGCGAGGAGGACGATGGTCGCGATGTTGGTTGTCACATAGCGCCAGAACAATCGCCGTGGTTCGAGCCACAGGCGATACGCCCATTCGAGCGCATGATCCTGCATCCATTGGGGCGCGCGCGTGTTGCGGCCCGCGACGAAATCAAACAGGCCGCCACACGTCTTGACCACGCCGACGCCGGCGAGGCGCGCGCGGTTGCGAACGACGAACGCCTGTTCGTTGGGAACCCCGAGCCCGACCCACAGCACGTCGGGCGTGGCGGCCACGATCGCAGCCGCCACTTCGGCCTCGTCTTCGATGGCGAAATAGCCGTTGCGACGGCCAGCGAGCACCACGCCCGGATACCGGCGCAGCATTTCGTCCGCAGCCGCCGCGTTGATGTCGTCGCGGCCGCCAAGCAGGTAGACGCGCAGGCCATGCCGCGCGCCCACAGCGGCGACGTCGTGGAACGTGTCAGTGGTCGCGCTCCTCTCGGGGATCGGGTCGGATGTCATCAATTTGGACGCCATCACGAGTGGCTGGCCGTCGGCGTCGATGCCGTCGGCGTGCTCTAGAAGATCGCGAAATTGCGGGTCTCGGGCAAACCGGGCGATCACGTTGCCGTTGGCTGAGGTGAGGAACACCGGGGGCAGCGCGCGGCCCCGCCGTGCCAACGCCTCGTCGACGATGACACGTGCGCCGTCGGCGCGGGTCTGCACCAGCAGCGGCAACCCACCGACACGCACGCGCGCGACGTCAGCGATACGATGGCGAGATGCGGGCATGGGGGGACGACGCTCGTGGGACACGGCGTCGACACTTCAAGTTCCGTGCCGGCTCTTACACAGGTTGCAGCGCATCCCGTCCGTAAGCAGGCCAAGACCAGGGCACGAACAAAAGGCTGTCGAAACCACGCGCGTGGTCGCGATAATATGGCCGGGCCGCGACCCACAGGTCGGCCGCCCGGTGTAGTCGGGCCGTCTGCCGGGGCCGCACCGCCAGATCGGCGCCGTCCCAGGTCGCGCGCTGCTTGACCTCGACAAATGTCAGACGACGTCCCCGCACCGCGACAATGTCGATTTCGCCGGCCGAGGTCAGATGGCGGCGCGCCAGAATGCGATAGCCGCGCAACACCAGCGAGACGACCGCGAGTTGCTCGGCGAAACGCCCGTGACGCTCTGCGGCGATTTTCCTCTGGCGTGTGTGGCCCGCCTGCCTGTGGCCCACCTGCCTATGGCCCGCCTGCGTGTCCAGCGACGGCCGGCCGAGGGCATGTCTCACGACGGTGAACCAGGTCATGCGCTTACGCCTCGGGTACTGGGTTTGGTCTCAATGTCAACGCGAGCGCATAGGCTCGCGCACGTGGCACACCGAGGGCGTCCGCCACGGCACGCGCGGCGCGGCTGACGGACTGTGTCTTCAAAGCCTCGGTGAGGGCTGCGACGACCGTTTCTTCGTCGGCAGATGTAGCAAGCGGCGGCCCGATCAGGATCACGCATTCGCCCTTCACATCACGCGCCCCGAGGTCGGCCGCAAGATCAGCTGCATCGCCGCGCATCACGGTCTCGTGGAGTTTGGTCAACTCGCGCGCCATGACGACCGGGCGACCGGGCAAAACCGACGCGATGTCGGCCATCGCCTCAGCCACCCGTTGCGGCGCCTCGAAAACAACCAGCGTCGCTGGACTAGTCGCGAGTTCGGCGAGACGAGTACGCCGCGCCGACGACTTGGGTGGCAAGAAACCGGCAAACAGAAACGCATCGGTCGGCAAGCCCGCAACCGCCAATGCGGCGAGCGCCGCAGATGGACCGGGCAGGGCTTCGACCCGGTGCCCAGCATCGATCGCGGCACGTACCAGTTTGAAACCCGGATCGGACACCAACGGTGTGCCGGCGTCGCTGATCAGCGCGATACGCTTACCGGCGGCGAGCATGTCCAGGATACGCGGTCGGACGGCGTGTCCGTTGTGTTCGTGATAGGCCTCGAGCCGAGGACTGACCTGATAGCGTGCCGTCAATTTGGCGGAGTGGCGGGTATCCTCGCAGAAAATCTGGTCGCAGCGCTCGAGCACGCAGAGCGCCCTGAGCGTGATGTCGGCGAGATGGCCGATAGGTGTCGCGACGATGTAGAGACCACCTGGCAGGGGGGCCGCGAGACACGCGGCCAATTCGGCTGCGGCGCGCGCGACGACGGGGTGGTCGATGAATTGGGCCATGCGCGGGGTGTCATGAGGATGAGGGGACAGTGGCGAGAAAGCAGGATCATCATTTGTTCTAGTCGCATTTTGTTCTATCGGCAAGTCGAAATCGACCGACGACGAATACCATCGAATGTCAAAACGTCGAATTGGCCACGTGCCGTGCCCATGCTAGACGGCGCTGCAACCTGGGGGACGATGCGTGATCCGATCACTGTTGAAGGGCGCCGCGGCAGTGGCGGCGGTTGCCGTCGCCGGATGCGCTGCCTCGCCGCCCGACCTTGCCCCGCCCGGCCTTCCGACGCCCGGCTTTCCGACGACCGCGACGACGGCATCCGTGCCGGTCGCGACCACAGCGCGCAAGGCATCATCGGTCAAGATCGGCTTGCTGTTGCCTTTGTCGGGTGGTGGTCAGGCTGGCCTCGCGGCTGAGACCATGCGCAAAGCGGCAGAACTCGCCGTCACCGAGTTGAATGCCCCGCATCTGACATTGATGGTGCGCGACGACAAAGCCACACCGGAAGGGGCCGAGGCCGCGGCGCGCGAGCTGACCACGGCTGGCGCAGAAATCATCCTCGGGCCACTGTTCGCGCGCTCGGTGCAAGCTGCGTCGACCGTCGCGCGCGCCGCCAATGTGCCGATCGTCGCCTTTTCCAATGATCGACAGGTCGCGGGCGCCGGTGTGTCGTTGCTGAGTTTCCTCGCCGAACCCGAGGTCGGGCGGGTGATCTCTTACGCGTCGGCCCAAGGCCGCAAACGCATCGTCGCGCTGGTGCCGGACGACGCCTACGGCAAGATCGTCGAGGCCG
>JANOAW010000248.1:0-6138 GCA_031411355.1 Hyphomicrobiaceae bacterium
CGGGCCACCCTCGGGGCGACGCGCTACCGTTGACTTGGGGTGATATCGTGACGGCTTCGCAGCCGATTGCCCCGCCTGCCGGAACCAGACGTCCGGTCGTCGTGATCGATCCTGGCCACGGGGGCATCGATCCGGGAGCGGTCACAGAACAAGGCATCTATGAAAAGGATGTCGTCCTGGCGGTCGCGTCGCGGCTTCGATCGTTGCTCGAATCGCGCGGGCGCGTCGATCCGCGCATGACCCGTCAGGTCGATGAAACGGTTCGCTTGCAGGACCGAGTGGCGGCGGCCGCAGCGCACCGGGCGAGCTTGTTCGTGTCCTTGCACGCCGACACGTTTCCAAGCCTTGGCGGTGCGGTTGTGCGTGGAGGCTCGGTCTACGTTCTGGGAGCAGACGCGTCGAATGCGACAGCACGCGCGTTGGCTGAACGGGAAAATACCTCTGATCTTCGCGCCGGCATCGCGGCGACGGACACCGTCGATCACGCGGTCGACGGCATACTTGCCGATCTCACGATGCGCGAGACCAACGCCTTGTCCCAGGCCATGCAAAGTTCGCTGGTCGGCAATTTGCGCCGCTCGATGCTGCTTGCCCGTGAACCATCGCGTGCCGCAGCTTTCCGGGTCTTGAAGCAAGTCGATACGCCGGCCGTGCTGATCGAACTTGGTTACATGAGCAACACGCAGGATATGGCTTTGTTGCAATCTTCAGCTTGGCAATCTGAAGTCGCGACTCGGATCGCCGAGTCAATCGAAGCCTTTGTTGCATCGCAACCATCGGCCGTCGCCGCGCGCTGACCTTGTGGCCACACCTTGTCACAGCTTGTTAACCGCAGACGGCGAGTACGTTGACGCAGCAAGGCTCTCGGGAGTACGCACGGATCTGCAAAAATCGGGCGGGTATCCCGATCGTTCGGAGTTGGGTATCATGACGGGTAAGACGCTGACACGTGCAGACCTCGCGGAAGCGATGGTGCAAAAAGTCGGTCTGCCGCGCAACGAATGCCAGGATCTGGTCGAGTTGATCTTGAAGCAGGTGTCTGACGCGTTGTCGGACGGTCAATCAGTCAAGTTATCGTCATTCGGTTCGTTCGGCATTCGCTCTAAAGGACAGCGCGTTGGTCGCAATCCAAAAACTGGCGAGGAAGTGCCGATCACACCGCGACGCGTGCTCGTGTTCAAGCCGAGCAACATCATGAAAGATCGGATCAACGCAGCGAAACCGACCAAGGCGCGCAAAAAAGCCTGATCCGGATCGAGTTTACGGCCGCAGTTCGGTGCGGTGTGTGATGTGGCGTCGAGGGTTTGTGTGCAAACGACCATCACGGCGGCGATCACATGGCCAAGTCAGTCGAAGCATTCCGCACCATCGGTGAAGTCTCCGACGAACTGGATGTGCCAAAGCATGTCCTGCGGTTCTGGGAAGGCCGCTTCCCCCAGTTGAAGCCGATGAAGCGCGGTGGCGGTCGGCGCTTTTATCGGCCGGAAGATGTGCTTCTTCTGCGCGGCATCCATCATCTCCTGCACAAGGCAGGGTACACCATCAAGGGTGTGCAGCGGATTCTGCGCGAGCACGGCACCGACATGGTCAAGCTTCCAGATGGGGCAACGGCTCCGCTCGCAGCCCAGATGCCACCGGCCGACGTCACGCCGAAATCGAGCCGCGCCGGCAAAGCGGCCGCCCCCACGGCCCTCTCGACGGCCCAACGCGCCGTCGTCGAGCAAGTGGCGGCTGAACTGGAAGAATGTCTCGCCCTGTTGAAACAGGCCGCTTGAGCTGCTCAATCACGCGCTCGGCTCGCCTCTGTCACCAAGCCGAGGGCCAGAATGTCGACTCGCCGACATCCGGCGCGCTTCAATTCGCGGGCGCACGCGTTGACGGTCGCGCCAGTCGTGATCACATCTTCGATCAACAACACGCGGCAGCCGTGCAGACGCGATTTCATGGCTTTCGCCACGCGGAACGCCCCTCGAACATTGTCGCGCCGTTGCGCTTGCGATAGCCCCACTTGCGGTGTCGTTGCTTTGAAGCGATGCAATGCCAGTGGTTCGAATTCGCGCTTGCTACGCCGGGCGACCTCGATTGCCAACACGGCTGATTGATTGAAGCGGCGCCACAGCAGCCGTCGGTGGTTCAGCGGCACCGGCACGATCAGATCCGCGTCATCGATCAGGTCGGCGCCGGCCGACACCAACCACCGGCCGAACAGGTCGCGGCCCTCGTGGCGATCGTGGTATTTGAACTGATGCACGAGCTGGCGTAGGGTGCCGTCGAAGTGCGCCACGGCGCGAGCGCGATCATAATCGGGCGGCTCAGCGATCGCAGCAGCCGAAATCATTTGCCCGACTCCGTCCGCTGCCGGCAGCGGAATGCCGAGCACGTCGCACAGCGGTGGCCGGATGAAACGGATGTCGCGCCAGCACACACCACACAGACTATCGTGCTCGGCGACGTGTCGATGGCACGCGAGACAGACCGGCGGCAGCAACCAGTCAGCGATCTGGCGACCCGCTCGCGAGACGAGGCCGACGGCGTTGCCGATGAGCGTCGTCGTTCGCGCGGGCGAGAGCGCCGGGTCGGCCTGCTCGATCGCGTCTGGACGTCCAGTGTTGGTCATGCGAGCACCTCGGCAGAAGCACAAAAATGCTACCTCGGATCGTACCGCTTGACCACTGCACCACGCATCTTCGATCGGGAACTCCTGGCCGTTCGCCGCGCGCGCGCCGCCGCTGCCTCGACCCGCGAGATCCGTGCCGATTTTCTGCTCGATCGCGCCGTCGACGACCTCGTCGATCGCTTGACCGTCATCAAGCGCCGTTTCCCGATCACGGCCGTCCTCGGCTCGAATGGAGCCCGGCTCGGCGACCGCCTGCGTCGAAGCGGGGCACACGACCTGGTGGTCGATTTCGATCCGGTCCAGGCGATGCTACCGGCCGCACCGGCCGTGCGCGTTCAAGCCGACGAAGAACTGCAACCGTTGCGTCCATCCAGTTTCGATCTCGTTGTCTCCGCGCTGACGCTGCAGTGGGTCAACGATCTTCCGGGCGCCTTGGTGCAGATGCGCCATGCGTTGAAGCCCGATGGTTTGTTGCTCGCGGCGCTCGTCGGCGGCGAAAGTCTAACCGAGTTGCGCCAGAGCTTCGTCGCGGCCGAAAGTGAGTTGGAAGGCGGCGCCGGTCCCAGGGTCGCACCGTTCGCCGACGGACGCGACCTCGGCGGTTTGTTGCAACGAGCGGGTTTTGCCCTGCCCGTCGTCGATACCGACCGCCTGACCGTCGCCTACCAGCACCCGCTCGCGCTGATGCGCGATCTCCGCGCCATGGGTGCGACCAATGTCTTGACGGAGCGGCGCCGCACACCCCTCAGGCGCGCCACGCTTGCCCGCGCATGCGACATCTACCGCGAGCGCTTTTCGCGGGCGGATGGCAAGGTGTTGGCGACGTTCGAGATCGTCACACTGACGGCCTGGGCACCGTCCGACAGTCAGCCCAAACCGTTGCGCCCCGGCAGCGCCACGCAACGCCTCGCCGACGCGCTGGGGACCGCCGAGACAAGGCTTCCGCGCCGATGAAACCGGTGCGATCATGCTTACGCGTGCACACGCATGATGCATTCGATCTCGACCGAGATGCCACGGGGCAGTGACGCCATGCCGACGGCCGATCGCGCGTGGCGTCCACGATCGCCGAGCACAGCCACGAACAGATCCGAACAGCCGTTGATGACTTCGGGTTGCTCGCCGAAATCCGGCGTCCCACGCACCATCCCGAGCAGCTTGATGACTTCGACCTTGGACAGATCCCCGGTCGCTTTTTTGGCCGCAGCCAACAATCCGATGCCGACCAGTTTCGCGTGTTCGTAGGCCTCGGCGACGGTCAGATCCTTGCCGACGACACCGGTCAGCATTTTACCGTCGGCCGAGCGCGGCCCTTGACCGGACAGATAGAGTGTATCGCCATCGCGCTTGAACGACACGTACGTGGCGACGGGCGAGGGCGGGTCGGGCAATGTGATGCCCATGGTGGCGAGTTTCTGCTCAGGTGTCATCGGCGTTTCGCTCCTGGTATCGACACCGAAACGTGAGCCTGCCTCCGGCTGAGGTCAAGCGCCCGAGCTTTCACGCCCTCAAGCGGTGGCGGACACCACGGTCATGACCGTGTCAGCCAATCCCTCGTAATCGGCGATCTCGTTGTACGCGGCGGCGGAAATTCGCAGCCACAATGACCCGCCGAGGGCCATAACCGGCACTTCGACGCGGTGTTGCTGCCATATTTGCGCGCGGACGGCACGGCCACCCTCCCGCGTCGCCGGTCGCGATGTCGGAATTCGCACAGTCACCATCGCGCCGTAAGATGCGTCCGGCGCACCGGTCTCGGTGCCGAACGTGCGGGCGATCATTGCGCCGGCGTCGATCGCGAGAGCGTGATTGCGCGCGCGCAGAGATGCCCCGCCGAGCCGTTCGTGAAACGCAATTGCCTCAGGCGCGGCCAGCCATGCACACGCATTGCGCGTACCCAACTGCGCGAACTCGGCGGCAAAGCCGAGGCCGTAGTTGTGCGAAATGGTGGTCGGGTGGATTTCAGGCGCGTTCGGCGCGCGAACGATGAAGGCCGCTCCACGTGGCGCGCACATCCATTTGTGGAGATTGCCGACGTACCAGGTTGCTCCGAGCGTTTCGATGTCGAATTCAATCATGCCGGGAGCATGCGCGCCGTCGACAAGCACCGGCACACCGCCGACCGGCCGAGCGCCACGATGTCGGCCACGGGCATGATCACGGCCGATGCGGATGCGATATGGTCGACGATGACGAGCTTGGTTCGCTCGCTCAGTCCCCGGCGAAACGCCGCGGTGATCTGGGCGTGACCTTGCACCGGCAAGCCGACCGGCACGTCGACCAGGATCGCCCCCGTTCGTGCAGCCACGTCATGAAGATTCATACGCACGGCATTGTAGACATGGTCACAGATCAGGATCTCGTCGCCGGCCCGCAACGCCATCGATCGCAGGACCGCGTTCGTGCCCTGGCTCGCATTTTCGACGAAGGCAAACCGCTCGCGCGGGACGCCGAAATACGCGGCCACCTGCGCCGACGCGTCGGCGATTGCACCGGGCAGAATATCCTGGAAAAACGCGGTCGGTTGCGCTTCCATACGCGCTTTCGACGCCAATTCGACGTCCTGAACCTGACGCGGCAGGGCGCCGTACGCACCGTGATTGAGATGTTTCACACCCGGCGCGAGCATCCACAGGGGCAGCAGCGGATGGCCATAAATCAGCGTCATGATCTCGCCGCCTCGAGCAACACGACACGCTGTACATAGATGCCAGGTGTGCCGACCGTCTCCGGATCGAGGCCGACGGTCGGCTCGATGTTGTGCGCCTGCGCAATAGTCAACGACGCGGCCATGGCCATGATCGGGTTGAAATTGCGGCCAGCTCCGCGATAGCCGAGATTGCCCCACCGATCCGCGGTCCAGGCTTCAACCAGCGCGACATCGGCGGACAGGGCCTGTTCCAGCACGTGAGAGCGGCCGTCGAACGTCCTCACTTCTTTGCCGTCGGCGACGCTGGTGCCGACACCGGTCGGTGTGAAAAAAGCCGGAATGCCGGCCCCCGCCGCACGAATCCGTTCAGCCAGCGTCCCTTGTGGCACCAGCTCCAGTTCGATTTTGCCGGCCTTGTAGAGATCTGAAAACGCGGGCGAATTTTTCGGAAAACTGCACACGATTTTGCGCACCCGTCCACCGTCGAGCAGCAACGGAATGCCCGCCCCGCGTGTCCATCCGGCGTTGTTGGCGATGATTGTCAGATCCTTGGCCCCTTGCGCCACCAAGGCGTTGATCAACAGATCGGGTTGGCCGACGGCGCCGAACCCGCCGATCATGACGACAGAACCGTCTTTGATGCCCGCGACGGCATCGGCATATGACTTCACGCGCTTGTCGATCATCGTCGAGCCCCATCTCTGCGCACGCATGTCGCACGGCGAAAAGAACACGCCAAGTGGACGCCCGAGCACCTCGTGACGCCACAAAGCCACCTTGCTTGCCCCCCATTCGCTGGCAGGCGTAGATACGCCGGGCAATCGGAGCGAATGGCCAAGCATGTTCTTCAAGCGCGGATCCAAGACGGATC
>JANOAW010000249.1:0-6278 GCA_031411355.1 Hyphomicrobiaceae bacterium
TTGAAGATGTGTTGCTCAAAGGCAGCACGGGACGCAGGTACTCACGATCGGCCCACGCTCCCCAGCGCTGGGCCGATTGCTTTTCGAGTCCGTCAGATGGCCGGCGAAGTTCGCACTTGTCGAAGCGCGGCGGGATTCGGCGAGCCAGGCGTCGAGTTCATCGACGTGGTACCCGACGGCGCGCTTCGACAACTTCACGAATGTAGGCCGTTCGCCGCGCAAGCGCCGTTTGGCGAGCGTCGAGACCGCCAAGCCCGTGTAAGCCGCCGCTTGCGGCGGGCGAAGGATGGCGCGGGCGTTGGCGGCCTTAGCGGCAATCGCCGCTGTTGGTTCAATGTCTGGCAAGTCATGCTCCGGGAAACGTTGGCGATGCCCGGGAACATAGAGATTCGGTTAGTATCCGTGACGTGGGACAGCTTATGTCGATTTTCGTATTTCTGTCCCAAGCCGCTTCAAATCTCGCCGGTGCCGCTTGAACGCCTGTTCAATGGCAGCACGGGTTTTCGGCTCGCCACTCAAGCGGAAGTATTCCTCGCAGAACCTGATGAACGGACCGTCTGGGTCGCCGGTTGGGGTTCGAGATATCCCTGCAGGGCGCTGGAAAAGGTGCCCGAAAAGTCGGGCCAGATGGTGTGTGGTCTCCCCAAAGTTTGCTTCGTAGGGCGGCGTTGAGTCTGTGATTGAGACGAGCACATCCAGCTTCTCACGAAGGTCATCCAAGAAGCGCTTCAGCGCGAGCTGGTCACCATCCTCGGCTAATGAAGTGCTTTCGCTGTGCGCAATCAATGTCTTGAGTTCGATCGTCGCGTTGTGAATTTTCGTGGCATGCCGCGCCGTGACGCTATCAAGTGATCGACGTGTCACAATCGGGTTGAACATAAGTGCACATGCTGTCCGTAGCTTCCAGAATTTGGCTTCTTCCCCGGCCGGTTCAACTCCAGTGAACGCTATCAATTTATCGAGCGTTTCAAGGTCTAAGGGGACTCGAATCTCTCTTGGCCGCTTGCGCTGACCCTGGCTCGGTAGCTCGGCAGCGGACCGCCAAGCGTCCTCCCACTTCTGCCGGCGCGCATGATCTCATCCGCGCACACGATCTTGCAACCGATCTCGAAGACCCCGGATTCGCCGATGCCAAACAAACCGCAGATGCCTTGGCGCAGCTTCGCCAGCTCACCGGCACACTCGCAACTTCCCTCGGTCGCAATGCCGGCACGACTGCCGCCGCGCTGGGCCTTGGCGAATGGTTCTCAGAAATGCAGGCAGATTGGCCGCGTGCGTCCGCACTGCCGGCGCTGCACGCCGCGCCGTGTGCATCACCGCGTCAGTACGGAGGGCCCAGCGCAGAGGCACAGGCGGGTGTCACCGCTTCGTGACCGCGCGCCGGGCCGCTGCATCGACGGCCCGGCACTCGACGCTGGCACGACCGACAGGGGCGCGGGTCCCTTTTGGCCCCTCCCCCTGACCGCGGCGGCTAGGCAGCCCGGAGTTCGGGGGTTTGTGGGGTTTGAAAATCATCACTTCGGTTTCGGTTTGCGACGCACTCAAGCACAATGAAATCAATGGGCAAGACGACGATCTACACATTGCCTGGCGCTGCCCTGCCGATGCGGATGGCAGCATAGCTGCGCCTTGCCTCGTTTGCACTTGCCACAGCCTCTGTGCGCCTATAAATGCGCACAGGGAGGGACGCATGCCGGAAACCAACCGCCGTCGAGTGGCCGCCCGGCTGGCGCGCGAAGGGTGGCAGGTGGTCCACGGCGGTGCACACGACAAGTTCACGCATCCGGATCGCCCGGGCGTGACCATCATCGTGCCGCGCCATGCCACGTTGTCACCCGGCGTCGCGCGCTCGATCGCACGTGCCGCCGGCTGGGAGTGAAATGCAATGGCCTATTACGTTGGAATTCTGGACGGCAGCGGCAAAGTCTGGGGCGTGCGCGTGCCCGACTTGCCCGGCGTGCATGGTGGCGGCGCGTCGCCGGAAGACGCCATCGCCGACGCGATCGGGGCTGCGCGGGAATGGGCGGCACATCAGATCGCCGAAGGGCGCAAGGTGCCGAAGCCGCGCGCGGTACAAACCGTGCTCGCCGATAAGGCAGCGGCCTTCGACGCGGCAGCCGGCGAAAGCACGGTCATGGTGCCGCTGATGGTCGACACGGGCGTGTCCGTGAAGGCCAACATATCGGTTGATGCCGGCCAGCTCGCCGCCATCGATGCCGAAGCCAAGCGCCGCGGCCTCACCCGATCCGCGTTCATGGCCGGCGCGGCGTTGGAGAAGATCGAGGGGCGGTGAGGGAGCCCACCCACCAGAGTGCCGACCAACGACCCGATGGTCGGCATCTGCTTTTCGTGTCTCGGCCAGCAACCTGTCAATGTAGCGGACCGCTTGGCAATCGGGGCGGCCGACGCGGCGTTATGCGAGCTGCCACAGTACGCTACTTCGGCAGCTCGATTGACTTCCAGATCCGCTCCGCGGTCTTGGCCATCTCGGAGCCGGTGCCGTACTTCTGCCAGGCACCAACCTCCGGGTTGGGAATTCTTTCGCGATGATGGGGCGCCCTGGGTATAGTCCCGCTGCCGTCCATCTGCGCCCTCGCGGGGTTAGCAGAGGGCCTCGTCGTTGAAGCACGGTTGGTCGTGGAGGACCGCGACCTGAACGCCACCGATGGGATCGATTCGATCGAGATCGAGGACGAGATTGGCGACTCGGTCCGGCGCCGGGACGGCCAACCGCTCGGCGAGAACAGGCGAAAAGTACTGCAGGCCATCACGGTGGAATCTCTGAAGCACGTGCAGAGCCAGGAAAAACGGACAGCGATCTTCGCGACGGATCGCGTCATGTTCAGACAGAAGTGACCATGGCAAAATCCCCCTGGGCGGCGCGCGCCGCACGTGTCCGCAGCGCCGACACGGAAAGGTTCGACGATCTCGTTCAGCTCGCGTCCCTCGCCCCCGATCGCGACCTCGTCTAGGCAAGGCAGTCCTCGGCACGCGCAAGAAGCCCGGCGCGGCAGCCTTGGCCAACGTCGAGCGCGGGCTGCTGCGCCTCGAACGCGCACGTGCTCCGCTGCGATATCTTCCGGTACTTCCCCTCGATCGACCACGCCATCCTGAAAGCCGAGTTTCGCCGCCGCATCGGTTGCCCCGACACACTCGCCCTGATGGACACCATCGTCGATGGCTCGAACGCGCAGAAGCCGGTCGAGCTGCATTTCCCCGGCGATGATCTGTTCGAGCCCTTTCGCCGTCATCGCGGCCTGCCGATCGGCAACCTCACCAGGCAGTTCTCGGCCAACTTGTATCTCGACCGCTTCGATCATTTCGTGACGGAGGTCGACGCGTGAGCCAGAACGCAAGACGTAGCGAGCGTTTCGCCGCTCGCCGTTGGGCATGTGGCACCACATCGGACCTGTCGGGCCGGCATTTTTGTGACGTCGATCGACGCGCCGTGACCGGTCGTTACGGCCGTGCCTCGAGAACCATATTGAAGGGCCCTTGCGTCGCGCGCCGGACGCGATTGAAACCACCCGACTTGATGATCGCGGTCAGTTGCTGCTCCCCGGCTTGCGCGCCGAGCCCCTCAGCAACCTCTTGATCGAGTGACGTTGGCACACAAATCATGGTCGAAGCGTTGTAGTAAAGTCGACCAACCGGATTCATATTATCGCCCGGTTGATCTCCAGCCATCGGCTCGACGATCATCCAGGTGCCGTCCGGTTTGAGCAGTTTCCTCATGTGCGCGGCGCATCCTCTTGGATCGCCCATATCGTGCAGGCAGTCGAAGCCGGTGATCAGATCGAAATTGCGCTCGCCGATATCCTTTGCGGCCGAAATTTCGAATCGCACGTTGCCCGGCGCACCATGCATGGCGGCGTGGCTGCGCGCCTCGATAATCGACTGGTCATGAAAATCGAAGCCGATGAACTCGCTGTTGGGAAATGCCTTCGCCATGAGCAGCGTTGAAAAACCGACGCCGCAGCCGATGTCGGCGACTTTGATGCCGACATTGAGTTTCGCTAGAGCGCCGTCGAGTGACGGTATCCAAGTCTGCACGATGGAGTTGACGTAGGTTGGACGGAAAAAGGCGCCGACCGAACAGAACAGACAGCCGGCGCTGTGCCCCCAGCGCACACCGCCGCCGCGCCTGAAAGCGGATTCGACCTTGCCCTCGCCCTCGATCATCGCGGCCGCGAGATCGAACGCGCCTGCCAAAAAGACTGGACTATCCTTGACCGCGAACACCATGGCCTGTTCCGGAGACAAACGGAAACGCGTGCTGGCCGCATCGTAGTCGAGATACCCGCCGGCAGCCTGGGCCAGAGCCCACTCGCGCACATATCGCTCGGCGAGCCCGCCGGCCCGCTCGGCCAGTTCACCAGCCGACATGGGACCGTGCGCGTGCAGGGCCTCGAATAGGCCGAGACGGATACCAATTCGCACAGTCGGAACGCTGAACGCGCCACCGAGATCACCAAGCATTTTGCCGACGAAAGCGTTGAGCTTTTCGGCGTCCAGTTCGCGTGTTTGCGACATCTCGGTCTCCTTGAGCTTGACTGTGCGTGCGACGTGCGTCGACCTATCGCAACCGTGTTGGCTGTGGACGGCGAATGGTCGAAGCCCCAAGATGGCATGGGGACTGCGGCACGCGCTTTGCCGCGCGTCCGGATTTGTTTGCACCGCCAGAACTTTGCAGCTTCAAGAGCAGTGCATTGAGGAGGCCCCCATGGATGCTCTCTCAGCGGCACTCGGCAGCGTCCGGATGACCGGCGCGATTTTCCTGGCGGCTGAGTTCACGGCGCCCTGGGGCTTTGCCGCCCCCCACGTTGACCAATCCGCGCCCGTCCTCGCGCCTGGCACAGAACGCCTGATCAATTATCACTTGGTCACAGACGGCAAGGCATGGGTGCAAATTCCAGGCGAGCCTGACCTTCTGGTCAAAGCCGGCGAAATTGTCATAATCCCCCACGGCGAAGCACACGTCTTCTGCAACGGCGCTCCGGAAACCCTTCTCGACGGCACCACCGCGCTTCGCAAACATATCACAGGTCAACTGAGTAATCTCAGGTGGGGCGGCGGCGGCGAAATGACCAAATTCGTCTGCGGATTTCTCGGCTGCGAACGTCACGCCGATCGCCTGTTTCTCGCCGGACTACCCACGGCAATCAAAATCGACATTCGAGGCGATGCCACCGGAGCTTGGCTCGAAAGTTCGATCCGTCATATTGTAGCGGAAGGCAAACACGGTGAGCCGGGCCGCGAAATCCTGCTGTCGAAATTGGCCGAAGCACTCTTCATCGAATCTTTGCGCTGCTACATGAAGGCACTGCCGAAAGATCAAATCGGCTGGCTCGCCGGAGCGAGCGATCCGGTCGTTGGCCCTGCATTGGCGAAGCTCCATCGAAGCCCGGCTGCGCCTTGGACCATCGCCGATCTGGCCCGCGAAATCGGCGCGTCGCGCTCCGTGTTGGCGCAACGCTTTGTGCGCCTGTTGGGCGAGACGCCGCTATTGTACCTGGCACGCTGGCGCATGCAGCTCGCCGCACGCAAATTACTGACGACGAACGCAACCGTCATCGAAATCGCGGCAAATGTCGGTTATCAATCGGAGGCGGCCTTCAATCGGGCGTTCAAACGCGAATTTGGCACCCCGCCCGCCCGGTACCGCAACGCGCACGCAATTTCCCGTCATACCGTGAACGTGTGACTGAGCAGTGCGCGCGACTGGTCGCCGTGTCGTGCACAATGTTTGTTCGTGCTCACAGCATGCAGTAAGGCGTATCGATACACCGTCCAAATGCCAACAACCTGTAGGCTGCAGATGTCCACATCCCTGTTTTCCCTTGCCGGCCGAACGGCGCTCATCACCGGTTCCGCGCGTGGTCTCGGTTTCGCCATGGCCGAAGGATTGGCGCGAGCGGGCGCAAAGGTGATCATCAACGGCACGACCGAAAACGGCGTTGCCGATGCGGTTGCGCGGTTGCAGCAGCAAAATCTCGACGCCGACGGGATTGCTTTCGATGTGACCAACGAAAGCGCGATCGCGGCCGCATTTACCCGGTGGGACAACACCGGCACCGCCATCGACATCCTGGTCAATAATGCCGGTATCCAGCTGCGCAAGCCGATGGTCGAGTTGACCACGCCCGAATGGCAGAAAGTCATCGACGTCAATCTGACCAGCGCCTTCGTGGTCGGACGCGAAGCGGCCATGCGCATGATCCCGCGCGGCCGTGGCAAGGTCATCAACATCGGCTCACTGACCAGCGCCCTCGCCCGTG
>JANOAW010000250.1:0-1653 GCA_031411355.1 Hyphomicrobiaceae bacterium
GGCTGGTCGAGATGACCGGTGGCCGCTATCATGCCTCGGGTATCACGTGCGCTGAAAGTCTCGCGGTGATCCGAGAAGCCAAACGCCGTCACCTGCCGGTCACCTGCGGCGTCTCGATCAATCATCTGACTTTGAACGAGAACGACATCGGGTCGTATCGGACGTTCTTGAAGGTGCGCCCGCCGCTGCGCAGTGAAACGGATCGCGCGGCCATGGTGCAAGGCATCGCGTCGGGCGAAATCGACGTCATCGTATCGGCGCACGATCCCCAGGATGTCGACGTCAAGCGTCACCCGTTCGCCGAAGCCGCAGACGGTGCCATCGGCCTCGAAACGCTGCTGGCTGCAGCATTGCGCCTGCATCACAATGGCGACGTCAGTTTGTTGTCGATTTTACGCGCCATGACGATCAACCCGGCCAAACTGCTCGGCCTTGCGGGTGGACGGCTCGACAAAGGTGCGCCGGCCGATATCATCGTCGTCGATCTCGGCCAGCCGTGGGTGGTCGACAAGGCGCAACTGAAATCGCGCTCGAAGAACTCACCGTTCGACGAGAGCAAAATGCAGGGCCGTGTCCTGCACACGATGGTCGGCGGCGAGATGGTCTACAAGTACGGCAGCTGACACATATTGCGCCCTCGCCAAGACCGGAGCCTTTCATGCCCAATCCCAAAGTCGCCATCGTCACGGCCGCCGGTCGTGGCATCGGCGCCGGTATCGCTCGATCGCTCGCAGCCGCTGGATGGCGGGTCGGACTGTTGTCGCCGGGCGAAGGGGTGGTGAGCCTGGCCAAGGATCTCGGCGGCATCGCTGTGCGCGGCAGCGTGACGGAGCCGAAGGACCTCGAGCGCATCATCGGCGAAACGCAGGCCAAGTTCGGGCCGATCGGTGCCGCCGCCATCAACATGGGCCATCCGCCGAAAGGCAAACTGCTCGATCTCACAGATGCCGACTATCATGCCGGCCTGGAGATGGCGGTGCTGCCGATCATCCGCATCGCGCGACTTTTGACTCCGCATTTCGAGCGCCAGAAAAGCGGCAATCTCGTCGCCGTCTCGTCGGCATTTTCGTTCGAGCCGCATGGCGACTTTCCCATGACCACCTTGCGCCCGGCTCTGTCGGCCTGGATCAAGCTCTACGCCGACACGTACGCGAAGGCGGGTATCCGCGCCAATGTGGTGGAGCCCGGTTTCGTCGACAGCCTGCCGGAGAAGGCCGAACGCCGCGCCATGATTCCCGCTGGTCGCTATGCTGCCAACGCGCCGATTGGACCGCAGCCGGTGATCAGCACGCGCTTGCCTAACATGGGCCCGGCCTGACGGGTGGCATGAAGGATCACCGCCAGCGGTTCGGCCATCGCGGCTTCGCCGGCACTGAGCCCGTCAGCGGGAATGCATTGGGCTGCATCGGCGACCAGAACTTCCCGGAAGGCGCCCTGGATATGGGGGAACGGCATCGCGCTGCCATAAAACCGCATGTTGAGGCACTGGTTGTGCAGGCCCTCGCGGCAGAAACGGCAGGCGTAGCAGGGTCGCGACGGCGAGACGGCAACCAGTTGTCCGATCGACAGTCCGGTGACTCCCTCACCAAGCGCCGAAATATGCCCGGACACTTCATGTCCGAGGATCATCGGCTCCTTGAGCCGCACCGCGCC
>JANOAW010000251.1:0-8243 GCA_031411355.1 Hyphomicrobiaceae bacterium
AGCGCCTCGGCGCGGTCGCGATGCCACACCAGCGGATCGAAAGGCGCGAGCAACGCACGCGCCGCGACAGACTTCGGCAACGTCGCGTCGGCATGCAGATATGCAGGTTCGGCCCAGGCTTCGACACGCACCTGCCGCAAACGACCGGCGTCGACGAGGTCGCTGATCGCAGCCTTTGCCCCTGCCGAACTCAAGCGATAATAATCGCGCAGACAGGCCTCTGTGCCAACGCCGAGCGCGCGCGCGGAACGCTCGATCAATCCACGTTTCGCGCTTGCTTCATCAGGGGTCGCCATGGCGACGACAGCTTCGGGCAGCACGCGCTCGGTGAGATCGTAAATGCGTTCGAACGTCGCCCGACGCGTGGCCGTCGTTACACGGCCCGTCCAGAACAACCATTCCAACGCTGTCTTGGCGTCGGACCAGGTCCACCAGCCAGCCTTGCGGTTGGCGTGCGATGCGAGATCGCCGGCAGCCGTCGGCCCGCGTTGCTCGATGTCGCGCAATACCTCACGAATGAGCGGACCGTTGGCCGCAGCAAATTTGACAAGACCGCCGTAAATTCCTTTGCCAGCCGCAGCTCTCTCCATGCGCCAGCGAAACAGCGGCTGCATTTCGACCGGCATCAAGGACGCGGCGTGCCCCCAGTATTCAAACAGGCGGCGCCGACGACCATCGTAGGCGAGACGATCGATATCGCCGGTCTGATACACCCCGAGACGGGAATACACAGGTAACAGATGCGCGCGAGCGAGCACGTTCACCGAATCGATTTGCAGCACACCAAGCTTCGTGATCAGCCGCCTGACGTCGCCACGTGTGGCCGTGTCACGCACATGCCCCTGATCGGCCCCCTGCGCCGCGATGGCGATGCGCCGTGCCTGCGCGAGCGAAAGGCTGTCGGACCGCCGCGACGATTGGGGGCCACTCATGTGCCGAACAAGCCCGGCAGCACGGGGCAGCCGATGTCGACACCTTCGAACGAAAGCAGACGCTCCTTGGTGACCGTCCCGCCCGGCGCCGAAAAGCCGCCGATCTTGCGACCGCTGGCAAGCACGCGGTGACACGGAACGATGATCGGCCAAGGGTTGCGCCCCATGGCCATGCCGACGGCACGCGCAGCCCCGCGCGACCCGACCTGGTCAGCCAGCGCGCCGTACGTGGTGGTGCGACCGGGCGGTACCGTGCGCAAAGCTCGATAGATGGCCGCGTTGAAATCCGTGACGATGCCGAAATCGAGCACCAACCCGTCGAGGCCGCCGCGCGCCCCCGCAAAATACGCCCGCAACGCTGTGACCGCGTCAGTGGCATGGCCTGGCAGCATCGCGCTGCTCTCGATGCCACCACGGCGCATACGCGCGTCGGTGTCCGCCACTGTCGCCTCGGGCAACTGCATGCGAGTCAGTCCCGCAACATTCCATGCGATCGCACATGTGCCGAAGTCGGTGTCGAACAGGTGATAGTGCGCCGCCATCGTCAGATCTCCGGTGCCCGGCACTTGTGTCACACGCGTGTCGTGTGCGCTACTCATGACGTCGATTACAACACCGTCTGGGGACGTCGATGATCCGCACAACCGCAGGCTTCTGCCTGTGCCTCGCCGCACATGTGACGAGCGTCGCCGCGCAGACCATCTATCCGCTCGATCGGGCGCAGATACTGTCCGGCTCGCGCTTCGACATGAAGGTCGAGTTCGAAGGCTCGCCCGCAGCCGATGCCGTCACCATCACCGTCAACGGCCTGGAGCCCGCGACCGTTCTCGGTGCCGCCTCGACCTACGTCCTCAAAGAAGACGGTCTCGATCACGCCGCGTTCTGGATCAGGGACGCGGGCATCGTGAAACCGGGCCGTTATGTCGTCGAGGCAACCAGCGGAGGCGCGAAAAAGAGCGTCACGTGGACAGTCTACGATACACCTGAACGACGGGCGAAAAACGTCATCCTGTTTATCGGCGACGGCATGACGGTGGCTCACCGCACGGCGGCGCGCATGCTGTCGAAAGGCATCAAAGAAGGCTTGTACGGCGGCGAACTTGCCATGGACGACATGCCGGCCATGGCGCTCGTCTCGACGGCTGCCACGGATTCGATCGTGACCGACAGCGCCAATTCCATGAGCGCCTATACGACCGGTCACAAGAGTTGCAACAATGCGCTCGGCGTCTACTGCGCTCGAAACAAAAACTCGCTCGACCATCCCAAGGTCGAGACCATCGGCGAACTCGTCAAGCGCAAGGGCGACCTCGCCCTCGGCATCGTTACCAACACCGAAATTGAAGACGCGACGCCGGCAGGTATCGTCGCGCATACGCGTCGACGCGGAGATTATGTCGATATCGTGCGCATGTTCTTCGACGCCAAGCCTGACGTGATGCTCGGGGGCGGAACACCTTTTTTCCTCCCCGTCGACAAAGGCGGCCGCCGTGCGGACAACATCGACTATATCGAAAAATTTCAAAGTGCCGGCTATCGCTACGTAACGACTGCTGCCGAGATGCGCAGCGCCATCGACGATGGCGGGTCGAAACTCCTCGGTTTGTTCAACAATGTGCACATCGACGGCGCGCTGGACCGGCGCATCCTCAAGAAAGGCACGGTGTCTCGATACCCCGACCAACCCGACCTCGTCGATCAAACCAAAGCGGCGTTGCGCATCTTGTCGATGAGTGACAAAGGCTTTTTCCTCATGGTCGAGAGTGGCCGCATCGACAAATACGGCCACGCCCTCGATTGGGAACGGTCGGTCTACGACACCATCATGCTCGACAACGCCGTGCAGGCCGCCAAAGACTTTGCCGGCAGCCGCAACGACACGCTCATCATCGTTGTCCCCGATCATGCTCACGGCGCAGCGATCATCGGCACCTACGACGACGACCGGCCGGGCACTCAACTGCGCGAAAAACTGGGCATCTATTCTGCTGCCGGTTTTCCGACCTACGGCGCGGCCGACGCGGAGGGCTATCCGGCAGCCGTCGACGTCAAGCGACGTCTCGCCTTCGTTTTCTCGGCAACCCCGGATTATTGCGCAACCGGCAAACCCAGCCTGGATGGACCCTTCGTTCCCGCCCAGCAAGCCAGCGACGGCAAGGGCTTCGTCGCCAACGAGACCAACTGCACGCCGGGCTCGGCTCGCATCGCCGGCAATTTGCCGTTCGCGATGAACCAGGGCGTGCACGCAGCCGACGACGTGGTCGCAACCGCCATGGGACCAGGCTCCGAACTCATTCGCGGCCACATGCCGAATGTCGGCATTTTCCGCGTCATGGCAACGGCCCTCGGCCTCGGCCGTTGACTGATCGGCGGCGCCGGCTGAACCGCAGCCGAAAATCGGCTAAGGCACGCTCATGAACGATACCTCGACCCAGCCTGCGCCTCTGCAGATGCCGCCGTATGTGCACCTCAAGGTCCACTCGGCCTATTCACTGCTCGAAGGCGCATTGCCCATCGCCAAACTCGCCAAGCTCGCAGAAGCAGCGGGCATGCCGGCACTCGCGCTCACCGACACCAACAACTTGTTTGGTTGCCTCGAATTCGCCGACAAGCTTGCCAACAGCGGCATCCAACCGATCACCGGCATTTCGCTCGCGGTCGATTTCGAGGAACACAGCAAGGCAGGTGCGCTCGCCGCCGCCAAAGGCCTGATCCACGTCGTGCCGGCGCGGCGCGACGGCATGCTCGCGCTCTACGCCATGTCGGAGCGCGGCTACGAAAACCTCATGAAACTCGCCTCTGACGCGCATTTGAAAACGGCGGATGGCGAGACCCCACACGTCAAGATCAGCAACCTCGCAGCCCACTGCGAGGGTTTGATCGCGCTCACAGGTGGCCCCGAAGGTCCCATTCATCGACCGATCGGCGACGGCAATATCGATCTTGCCGAGACACGCCTGAAGCGACTGGCCACAGCGTTCGGTGATCGCCTGTATGTCGAATTGCAGCGACATGGCGCCGAAACCGAAATCGCGGCCGAACCACACCTGCTCGATCTCGCCTATCGATTGGACGTTCCGCTCGTTGCGACCAACGAATGCTACTTCGCCAAACCCGACGACTACGAAGCCCACGACGTCCTGCTTTGCATCGCCGAAGGCCGCTACATCAGCGAAGACGATCGCCGGCGCGTCACACGGGAGCATTATTTCAAGACGGCGGCGGACATGGCGAAAGTCTTCGCCGATCTTCCTGAAGCGCTCGACAACACCATCGAAATCGCCCGCCGCTGCGCCTATCGTCCGAAGGGCCGCAAACCGATCCTGCCGGCCTTCGTCGAAACCGCAGCGGGTGCCACTCAAGCCGATCGTGAAGCTGCAGAAGCCGCCGAGTTGAAGCAGCAGGCAGAGCAAGGCCTGCAGGCTCGTCTCGCTGCGCACGGCCCGTGGGACCGCTTCACCATCGATGACTATTCCAAACGCCTCGCCTACGAACTCGACGTCATCGCATCAATGAAGTTTCCCGGCTATTTCTTGATTGTTGCCGACTTCATAAAATGGTCCAAGGCCCAGAACATTCCGGTCGGCCCCGGACGCGGCTCGGGCGCAGGATCACTCGTCGCCTACGCACTCACCATTACGGACCTCGATCCGCTGCGCTTCGGGCTGCTGTTTGAGCGCTTTCTTAATCCGGAACGCGTGTCGATGCCGGATTTCGACATCGATTTCTGCCAGGATCGGCGCGAGGAGACGATTCTTTACGTACAGAAGAAATACGGCACCGACCGCGTGGCTCAGATCATCACGCACGGCAAATTGCAGGCGCGCGCCGTGCTGCGCGACGTCGGACGCGTTCTACAGATGAGCTTTGGCCAAGTATCCAAACTCGCAGCCCTGGTGCCGAACAATCCAGCCCAACCCGTGACGTTGCGGCAGGCGATCGATGGCGAACCAAAGCTCCAGGAAGAGGCGCGCAACGACGACAACGTCGCGCGATTGCTCGAAATATCAGAGCGATTGGAAGGCCTCTATCGACACGCCTCGACGCACGCCGCAGGCGTCGTCATCGGCGATCGCCCCCTAGATCAGCTGGTGCCGATGTACCGTGATCCGAAGTCGAGTTTTCCAGTCACACAGTTCAACATGAAACTCGTCGAGGCAGCCGGTCTCGTGAAGTTCGATTTCCTCGGCCTCAAGACACTCACGGTGCTGACCAAAGCCGTCGCGCTGATCAAGAAGGGTCGCGGCATCGACGTCGACTTGGCGGCCTTGGCGATCGACGGCGATGACCCGAGGGTGCTGGCCGCGTACGAACTCCTCGCCCGCGCCGAGACGATAGGTGTCTTCCAGCTCGAATCGACCGGCATGCGCGAAGCCTTGAAGCCGCTGCGTCCCGACCGCTTCGAGGACATTATCGCGATGGTCGCCCTCTATCGTCCGGGTCCGATGGACAATATTCCGACCTACATCAACCGCAAGCACGGCGAGGAGCCGATCGAATATCCCCATGCCATGCTCGCACCGATCCTGAAGGAGACCCACGGCGTCATCATCTATCAGGAGCAGGTCATTCAGATTGCGCAGGTCATGGGCGGATACACGCTCGGACAAGCAGACCTCTTGCGCCGTGCGATGGGCAAGAAAGACAAGAACGAAATGGCCAAGCAGCAGGCCAAATTCGTCGATGGCGCAAAGAAAAACGGCGTCAAGGAAAAGGAGGCGGTCGATATCTTTCAGCTGGTCGACAAGTTCGCCGGCTACGGCTTCAACAAATCGCACGCGGCAGCCTACGCCCTGGTCAGTTATCATACGGCCTATTTGAAGGCCAATTTTCCCGAAGAGTTTCTGGCAGCGTCCATGACCCTCGACATGGCCAATACCGACAAGCTCGCCATGTTCGCCAACGAGGCGCGCAAAATGGGCATCACCGTCAAGACGCCGTGCGTCAACGCCTCCGACGTCGAGTTCACAGTTGAACCACCCAAGGGCGCCGCACAACGCGGCGCCATCCGCTACGCCTTGGCAGCAATAAAGGGTATCGGCGCGGCGGCCGTGAAAACCATCGTCGACCAGCGGACAACGAAGGGCGCGTATAAAAATCTGTCGGATTTCGCGTGCCGCTTCGACGCCACCGCGCTCAACAAGCGCAATCTGGAAACCATGGCGGTCGGCGGCGCATTCGACGCCTTGGAAAGCAATCGGGCGCTCGTTCACGGCAATATCGATCAGATCATCGGCCTCGGCAAACGCCTGGCAGCAAGTGCCGAATCGGGCATCGCAGACCTGTTTGGTGGTTCGAGTGGCGGCACCAAGATGGACATGCGCCCGGCCAAATCCTGGACACCGACCGAACGTCTGGCCGAAGAATTCAAAGCCGTCGGCTTTTATCTGTCCGGCCACCCCCTCGACGAATATGCCAACGTGCTTCCCAAATTGAATGTCATTCCATTCGCTCAATTCGAACGCAAAGCCGGACTTGGCTCCACAGCCGGACGCTTGGCCGCCATCGTCGTCGCCGCCCGCGAGCGACGCTCGCAGAAGGGCAACAAATTCGCTTTCGCAATGTTTTCCGACGCGACCGGACAGTTCGAAGCCGTATTGTTTTCAGACACCCTCGAGGCCAGCCGCGCATTCCTCGAACCCGGAACGCCAGTGCTCCTCAATGTCGAGGCCGAGCGCGACGGCGAAACCGTCAAGATGCGCGTGCAATCGATGGAACGGCTCGACCGTGCGGCGGCGGGCGTGCAGCGCGGCCTGAAAATCGTGCTCGACGAGCGCGCGATTCGCGCCAAGCGCGCCAATCTGGCCGACATCAAGCAATACCTCAAACCGGCTGCAGGTCGCGGTGGAGCGACCATCGAGATGTGGTTGCGCCTCTATGACGTGGACCGCGAGATCAAGCTCGACATGCCCGGCAAATTCGACATTTCGCCGAGCGATGCGGGCGTCATTTCGACCGTGCCGGGGGTGCTTGAGGTCACCGACATCTGACGCTCACTGCCAGCCGCGTACTCGACCGCGAATACCGACACGAGCGAGTGACCAGCTGACTGGTTTCGCTCTCGCCGAGGCGCGGCTATAGCTGGGTCATGGACACCGTCGACCAACCCTTCGATCTGAGAGCGGAACGTGCCGCGTTGACGGCGATTTATCGCGCCAACAGCGAGCAGCCGAGTTCGGCCCGACCCGACGTCCTCAAGCGCCTTATGGACATCGTCAAGTCGGGGCGAGACGCGGCGCGTCGGCAGTTGGAGCGGGACGGCAATGGTCGCGCCTGTGCGGAACGGCTAGCCCGGCTGCAGGACGAGACCATCCACTTGATTCACGACTACACCGTCGCGCATGTCTATTATGCGAGTGATCCAGGCGCGGACAAAGTGACCGTGGTCGCGACCGGCGGCTATGGGCGCGGCCTGCTGGCACCTGGGTCCGATCTCGATCTGCTGTTTCTGCTGCCGGCGAAACAGACGCCCTGGGGCGAGAGCGTCGTCGAATACATCCTCTACATGCTCTGGGATCTGCGTTTCAAAGTCGGCCACGCCACGCGCAACGTCGACCAATGCCTAAAGATGGCCCATGGCGACATGACCATCCGCACCGCTCTGCTCGACTCACGGCTGCTGTTTGGCGACGCGGCACTGTTTGGCGAATTGGAGACGCGCTTTCGCAAAGAGGTCGTGACCGGCACCGCCAAGCCTTTTATCGAAGCCAAACTGGCTGAACGGGACGACCGGCACCGGCGCACGGGCGAAAGCCGTTACAAGGTCGAGCCGAACATCAAGGACGGCAAGGGCGGCTTGCGCGATCTGCACACGTTGCATTGGCTTGCGACCTATCTCTACGGCGCCGGCGCGACGTCGCCATCGAGCGATATGAAATTGTTTACACCGGCCGAACTACGCGCGTTTCGTCGCTCGGAAGATTTCCTCTGGACTGTACGCTGTCATCTTCATTTCCAGACCGGTCGAGCCGAAGAGCGCCTGTCGTTCGATCTGCAGCCACAGCTCGCGGCGCAACTGGGCTATGCTGATCGCGGCGGCCTGCGCGGCGTCGAGCGCTTCATGAAACACTATTTCCTCGTCGCCAAGGACGTCGGTGATCTGACGACCGTGCTCTGTGCCGGCCTCGAGATGCAGCAGCTGAAATCGACACCCGGCTTCGCGCAACGCCTGAACCCCTTCACGTGGCGCATGCGCCGCCGTATCACGCACACGACCGGCTTCCGCCTCGACAACGGACGCTTGGCCGTACCCGATCCGACGATGTTCAAGCGCGATCCCGTCAACATCATTCGCTATTTTTCACAAGCCGA
>JANOAW010000252.1:0-3302 GCA_031411355.1 Hyphomicrobiaceae bacterium
TCGAGTGGTACATGCGGGTGAAGAAGGCGAGCTGAGGGGGGAGTGCACAGATGGAGTGGGCTAAAGATAAAGATCGCGATGGCGAGGCGGCACCATCAGACGACGCCTCGTTGTTTCGTCGACACGGCAAGGTTAGGAAGCACCTTTCTGCTTCGCGCGTGATTGGCTCCACGCGACAAGCGGGATCCGTGCCTTGCTCGCCTCTAGCTTCAAACCAACCGGGTGCGAGTGGCCTGAGCCGCGACAATGTACCGGGGCGCCGCCGCCGACTTGCCGCAGCGTCGGCTTCGCTTCGACATCGGATGGAGCTGGCCGTTGCAATCAGACACTTCAGAAAAATCGAAAATCAACTGAAGCAGGATTATCCGGACGACTATGTCACCATTGATGTCGAGACTGGAGACTTTGCCATTGGTCCTACCGGACTGACTGCGGTTCAGAACTTCGAAGCAAAACATGGGCAGGACCGGAAAACGTTCACAGGTCATATCGGCTCGACGTGAGGCTTGGGATGCAGGGCTTTTTCTGGAGCGCAGTCGATGATCGGGCGAGGTTGAGGATCAAAGTCAGCGGCGAGAAGCACGCGGAGACTCTTATTTTTGAGATCGACACGGGCGCTTCGGAGGAGCTGTTCATGTCGGAGGATGCGGCGGATCACCTTGGCATCCAACTCGCAAGCCGCCATTGGGCGACGTTGGCTGATGGCTCACAAAAAGTGGTCATGAAGGGGCGAGCAACAATCCAATGGCTCGCCGGGGATGCCCAAGTCGAAGTCACTGTATGGCCGCGTGCAGGTGAGCCGCTCTCGCCAAGTAAGGACAAAAACCGCATTGATGGTTTGGTCGGTCGGCGACTACTTAAGAAATGTTGTTTGACGATCGACTACGTCAATCGAACGGTCAGTATCACGCAACCAACTGCGGCAGGTGCTTAAAAAAAGTTCCAAAGTTGCCGACCGCATTGAGGTTTCGGTCTTGATGAAGCTCGGTCACACCAGCCTACTGCTCCAAGCGAATGAGGCGCGCATGTTCGGTTTAGCCTACGTCTTGGTGCCTGCGACTTTCACCTCGTTGCAGGTGGAATTGAACCGTTCACTCGCGCCTTTTCGTCACCGTCGTCGCCGCCCTATTGCCGTAACGCAGGACAGGGTAAGCTGCTCGCCATGCAAATCGTCGACCGCCGCCTCAATCCGAAATCCAAGTCGCTCGGCAATCGCCAGCGCTTTCTGCGCCGCGCGCGCGGCGAGATCAAAGACGCGGTCAAAGATGCGTTGAAAAAACGCAAGGTGTCGGAGGCCGAGGGGGGAGAGCGCGTCACCATTCGATCCAAGAGTTTGCGCGAGCCGTCGTTCAATCACGGCAAAACCGGGCAGCGGGATTTTGTGCTGCCGGGCAACGAGGAATACAGGGTCGGTGACGCGATCCCGAAGCCCCAGGGCGGCGGCGGTGGGCGTGGCAATCAAGGCAGCCCCGACGGCGAAGGACAGGACGAATTCACATTCTCACTCAGCCGCGACGAGTTCCTGGACATCTTCTTCGAAGATCTGAAACTGCCGAACCTCGTCAAGGTGAAGCTCAAGAAACTCAAATCGCCGAAACCACAGCGTGCCGGTTTCAGTGTGTCAGGTTCGCCGAGCCGGCTCAACCCGGTGCGCACGCTGCGCAATAGTCTCGGTCGCCGCATCGCGCTGAAGCGTCCGTCGGACGAGGACATCAAAGCGCTCGAAGCAGAGCTTGCGAACGCGCGCGAAAAGACACCCGTGGATGACGCGCTTGTCGACGAGATCACGGCCAAGCTCGTGCGCGGCCGGCATCAGCGGCGGGTCGTCGCCTTCATCGATCCGATCGATCTCCGCTATAACCGGTTCGAGCGGGTGCCTCGGCCGACGACGCAGGCGGTGATGTTCTGCCTGATGGATGCTTCGGCCTCGATGACTGAGAGCCTCAAGGAACTGGCGAAACGCTTCTTCATGTTGCTGCACGTGTTTCTGTCGCGGCATTATAAGGAGGTCGACATCGTCTTCATCCGCCACACGTCGACGGCGGCGGTGGTCGATGAGGAGACATTCTTTCGTGGCACCGAAACAGGTGGCACGGTGATTTCGTCGGCACTTGAAGAGATGGTCAAAGAGGTGAAGGCGAATTACTCGCCGGCCGATTGGAACATCTATGCGGCGCAAGCCTCAGATGGCGATAACTTCCATGAAGACATGGGGCGGTGTCTCGAGTTGCTCGACAAGGAGATTTTGCCGATCTCGCAATATTTTGCGTACATCGAAACGGCGCACGGCGAGCGGTATGCCGACACTATGCAGACGCCGGTCTGGGCCGGCTACAGCGAGATCGGCGAACGGGCCTCGAACTTCGCCATGCGCCGCGTGACCAGCCCGGAAGAAATATTTCCTGTGTTCGCTGATCTGTTCAAAGCCAATGGCGTGGCTTAGGTCGTTTGGTCATTCGAGCCGACCCGCGAGACAGTCGGCGTCGGAGATGGCTCTCAAGCGTGCGGTCAGGGCCATGGCATGGATGGCCAGTGCGGGAATGTCTGCGCCTGGTGATGCGGCACGACTGACCAGGTTGAGGTGTATGGCGTGGCGCCACGCAGCCGCTGCGTCCTCGCCAGCTGTCAGGGCTGGCCCATAATCGACATGGGCATCAAAGAGAGCGGCGGCGGCTTTTTTGACCTTGCGGGGCACCGCGAGATCGCCGACGCCGATGTGTCGGAGCGTATCGTCGACATGGGCCACGAACTGTTCGGTTACGGCACGTGCGACGTCCTGGCCACCGCTGCGCGATAGACGGTCCGTCAGAATCGTCAGGTGCAGAACGAGCATCGCCATGCGCCCATCGATCGAGTCGGCAACACCGAAGTCGGCGTACAAGCGTGGCTCACGTGACCATACGGATGCGAGGTCGAAAAGACGCCGCGCATCGACGGACCGTGCCCGGTTTCGGCGCCACCAGCTCAGCATGCATGCCTCCGAACGATATCTTGACCGGGGATAGAATCGATCCGCGGCTTGTGCCGTTGTTCGATCGCCGGTAGCCGTTTTTGACAGTGGCTGCGGGATCGAGTCGCGTCTTTGGTACACTATTACCGCGCCGCGCCGTCGTTTACGCGTGTTGAAGCGCCGCACAGATGCCACGATGTCGGGTCATGCGAGACTGGGGCTCAACGTCGGAGCACTCGAATAGCCTGGCGGGGACGAACGGGGGACGATCACGTGTTTTTGGACAACGCGACGGGGTTAGCGGGTGATCGACGGCTTCGGTTGACGACGATCGCCGTGGCCATGTCGGTCG
>JANOAW010000253.1:0-1673 GCA_031411355.1 Hyphomicrobiaceae bacterium
TGCATCTGGGCTTTCTCGACCCCTCGGGTTCGCTCGGCCGCCGCTTCGGCAGCGTCGGGCTGGTCATCGATGGGCCGGCCACGCAGGTCGTGGTCGGCGCGGCCGATACCGATGCGGTGATCGCTGCCACGCCAGCGGCGCAAGCTGAACTTCCACGCGCCAGCGAACATCTGCAGCGCTTGCGCGAGCGCACCGGCCGCCGCCAGCCGCTGCAACTGCGCCTGCTGCAGGTCTTGCCGCCGCATGCCGGCTTCGGCTCGGGCACACAGCTGGCGCTGGCCATCGGCAAGGCCTTTGCGCGTTGGCACCGCCTCGACGTCGATGCGGCCACGCTGGCGACGTGGCTCGGCCGCGGTTTGCGCTCGGGCGTCGGCATCGCCGGCTTCGACCATGGTGGCCTGCTCGTCGACGGCGGCCCCGGTGCCGACGGCCGGCCCGCACCGCTGTTGTCGCGCGTCGATCTGCCCACGGCGTGGCGTGTCGTGCTGGTCCAGGACACGCGGCTGAAAGGCCTGTCGGGCAGCGACGAAAAGCAAGCCCTTGGGGCCTTGCCGCCGCTGCCGCAAGTGGCCGCTGCCGATGTCTGTCACCAGGTGCTGATGCGTGTGATGCCCGGTGCGGCGTTGGGCGAGTTCTCGACGTTTGCGTCGGGCCTCACGCATCTGCAGCGTGTGCTTGGCGAGCACTTCGCGCCGGCGCAGCAGGGCCGCGCGTTCACCAGTGCGGCGGTCGGACGGCTGGTGCAATGGCTCGGCAGCGTCGATCTCGATGGTGAAGCGGCGCGCGCTGCGATCGGTCAAAGCTCGTGGGGCCCGACCGGCTTTGCGGTGTTGCCCTCGCAGGCCAGCGCCGAAGCGCTGCTCCTGGCCGCGCGCGCAGCCGGTGTCATCGATCCCGGCCTGGAGGTGCGCATCGTCGCCGCACGCAACCACGGCGCAACGCTGCGCGATGCCCGTTCACGCTGAACCCACACTCTCGCGAAAGCTCGCTGCCATGGAACGACCCTACATCCTGCACATGTTCACGCCCGGCCGGCAGATGAGCCCGTTCGACGTCAACATGGCCGCCGACGCCGGCTATCAAGTCATCGTGCCCTATTGCGACGTCGGCATCGATGCCGTGGCGGGCATGACGCAGGACGCCATTTTTTCGCGCGGGCCCAAGGGTGCATTGCGCACGGGTATCTTCATCGGCGGCCGCGACGCGCTGCTGGCTGCCGACATGCAGGAGCGTGCGAAGGCGGCGATGGTCAAACCCTTCGTCGTTTCGCTGATGGCCGACCCGAGCGGCGCCTACACCACCGCGGCAGCGATGGTGGCCTGCGTCGAAGCGGCGTTGTCTGGCCGTGAGCTCAAGGGACGTCGCGTGCTCGTCCTCGGCGGCACGGGGCCGGTCGGGCGTATTGCCGGCGTGATCGCTGCCCAAGCGGGTGCGAAGGTCGTGCTGTCGAGCCGCAGCGGCGCGAGTGCGGCCGAACAAGTGGCACGCGACACGGGCGCGCGCTTCGGCGTCGAGGTGCACGGCGTGTCCGGCAGCGATCGCGATGCCGTGCGCGCCTCGCTGGTGGATGCGCAAGTGGTGTTGGCTTGCGCGGCGGCGGGCGTGCAGGTGGTGTCGGCCGACGATCTGGCCATTGCCCTGCAGCTCGAAGTCGCCGCCGACATCAACGCCGT
>JANOAW010000254.1:0-4102 GCA_031411355.1 Hyphomicrobiaceae bacterium
TCGTCGCCGATGCCGTAGCGATGTAGTTTCGTGTATAGGCCTTGTCGACTGAGACCGAGGATCTCGGCGGCGGACGCGCGATTGTCTTTGGTCAACTCGAGCGCCGCTTCGATGCACATGCGCTCGATAATATCGGTCGTCTCGCGCACCAACTCTTTCAGCGGCACACGTCCGACCAGCGCCGTCATCTGTTCCATCGATCGCGGCATGACGGCGTTGGGCGGGTTGTCTGACATCCGATCACGGCGCTCGCTCGGGCGCACGACGAAACCGATCGACGGCGGCGTGCTCGCGAGCGCGGAGACGGCGGATATTTCGACATCTCCCGTCGCGCCGAATTCTCCCTGCACCGTTGAGTTGAACCGGCGAACGGCGCCATGTTCCTTCAAATTGCTGAGCAACACGCCCATGTCGGCGGCGGCCCGGCCGATCCAGCGTTCCAGCAATTGTCCGCGCGCCTGATCGTGCGTTGCGAGCTGCGTCACCGCGAGGAAGCTGTCGTTGGCCGTGACGATGCGACCGTCGGCATCGGTGACGACGAAGGCGTCCGGCATCGCCGAGATGATGGTTTGCAGATCGGCTTCGCCGGCTTTGACGAGCCCCAGCTGCTCGCTCGGTGTCACACGCGCGATCAGGTACGTGGCGCCGTTTTCCTGGCGCATCATCGAGCCAGCGAGCTGATGCGACCGCTCCTGGCCGCTGAAGCGCACGACGCGGTCTCGGCCGTGCGGCTGCGTTCTGAGGTCGGCGATCAGGGCCTTGATCTCGGGCGCGGAGGCGGCGTCGAAGATGTCGAAGAAGGGGCGCCCAACCAGTTTACGTTGGGCTTTGCCGGCCAATTCGGACGCACGGGGATTGGCTTCGCTGACTTTGAGCGATTGCATATCCACGATCATGACGGCTTCAGACGTGCTGTAGAATAGCGCCCGATACCGCGTCTCCGATTGCCGAAGCTGCTGGTATTCGGCCTCCATCTGTCGTTGCGCGTCGACAATTTTCTGTTGTAGCGATGCGACGGTGCGCAAATCGCGGCCCAAGGCGATGATGCGCCCTTGCGGTGCCACTTCGACGGCCGTGTAGCGCACAGGCAGGTCGCGACCACGGGGTGAGGGATGATTGACCTGCCGCCACCGCGGCAGTTCAGACTTGCCGGCATCGATCAGCAATTCGGCGACCTTTGGTCGGCTTTCGACGGTGACGGTATCGATCCACGGACGGCCGAGCCAGCGCTCGGCGCCTTCCTGAGCCAGCTCTTCGTTTTCGACCGCCATGTCGCGAATAATACCCTTCGCGTCGACAACAAGTGCGACGTCGGCCGACATACCGATCAATCGCGCCACGATGTCGGGCCCCAAATCACCGAGGGATTTTTTGGGAAGTTTGAACGTTTTCACAGCATCATGCGCTCGCTTGCGCGGTCGTTACGTCGTGAAGTTTCGAAGCAAAGCCGGTACTGGTATCTGTCAGCTCAGGTCATGGACGCATCACGCGAACTCAGTCTCGAGTCTCCAGGCTTTCTGCGAATTTGCAGGCATCTTGCGCATCTGCAAATGCGGCATCGGCACCCAGCTCTTCCGCCAGCCCGTCATTTCCTGCACACACCTTGCCGCCAACGACAATCCGGACCATCGCATTACGCGACCGTTTGCGCACGCGGCGAATAACCGAGGCGGTCGGCTTCAGCAAGGCATCGGCGCTGATGGCGAAGCCGATCATGGTGAACGACCGCGCCCCGACCGACTCGAGAATTTCGTTCAGCGGAGTCGGCAGTCCGCCGACCACCGCCCACCCACGGCGGCGCAACATTTCGCTCATGATCAACAAGCCGAACGTGTGTACTTCGCCAGGCGCCGGCACCAGGAATGCCACCGGTTGATCGCTGCCGCCAAGACGAATGGGCGCCGAGCGCTCCGATACGACATGCAACACGTGATGCATTTTTTGGATGGCGATCGTGACGTCGACAAAACTGATTTCGTCGCGCTCCCAGAGTTCACCGAGATGGCGCGCAACAGGTGCCAGTAGGTCGAGCAGGATCTGTTCTGCCGTGAACCCGCTGTCGAGAAAGTGGCGCGCCAACGTGATCAGGCCGCGCGGCGGCAAAGCCAGAACACTACTCGTGAATTCCAGTCGATCCTGCGCCGTGAACGCCTCTGCGGAGCGACGGGTGAACGCAGGATGGGTGCGAAACTCCAACAACAAGGCAGGTACGATGTCGCGCTGGATCACCGTCGCCAGGGGTTCGTTCTGTTCCCGCGTTGCTGGCGTTACGACCGGCGTGGTCGCGGGATCGTCGCCTCGTCGCCAAAGCGACGGGTCGTCTGTTGAAAATTCGTTCTGCCGTCTCGAAACACCGCGGTCTTGATCACCGGGGCCCGCTTTGCCCGTCCTCAGGTCGCCAGTCATATCCGGCTCCGTCGTCAGCTGTGACATACGCCAGCCACAAAAGGCCGATCGCCTGCCCGGACGATGCGCCCCCGTCAATTCCGGGGCCCCGAGCGAGGACGTCATGCGCCTCATGCGTATGCGTTGGAACATGTCAGCACGGTCCCGGCGTTTGATCCACACAATAAGTTTGTGCGCTGCAGCGGGTTGTGCGCCGCCGCAAAAGGAGGACAGACGCGAGAGCACTATGATGTACATTTAATTGGACGTCAATTTAACTTGACATTTATTTCTCATGCGACCTACCTTTCACCCGACGATGCCTTTATCGAAACCCGCTGAGGATTGCCGATGCCGCGCACCTCGCCCCACCAAATGCCGCCGTCTCGACCGCTGTACACGGCCGATCAGCGCCAGCGGCGCGACGCGACGGTCTGGACGCTGGTGCAAGGCATCCTGGCACCCGTGCAGTTTCTAGCGTGTGCCGTCAGTGTGGTGCTGGTCGTGCGGTTTTTATGGACGGGTGAGGGCTACGGCGCCGCGACCGCGTCGATCATCGTCAAGACACTCCTTCTGCTGATCATCATGACGACCGGCGCGATCTGGGAAAAAGTCGTATTCGGACAATATCTGTTCGCACCGGCATTCTTCTGGGAGGATGTGGTCAGCTTTGGCGTCATCGCCCTGCACCTGCTCTACATCGCGGCACTCGCGACCGGGTCTCTCGGTTCGACTGGGCAGATGTGGCTCGCGCTTGCAGCCTATGCCGCCTACGTCATCAACGCCGCGCAGTTTCTCGCCAAGCTGCGGTCGGCGCGCCTGCATGCGCCATCGACAGGTACCTACGCGAAGACGGGTACCCACGCGAACTTGGCTGCGGAGGCGCACTCATGAGCGCCACCGTCCTCATTGATCGCCGCTCAGCCACGGGCTGCACGGATACCGTGGTCCAACGGCCCGTGTCGATCGAACGCGGCCAACGCGAAGTCTTCTGCGGCCTGACCGGCATCGTCTGGATGCATCGCAAGATCCAGGATGCATTTTTCCTGATTGTCGGTTCGCGCACCTGTGCGCACCTGATGCAATCGGCTGCGGGCGTGATGATCTTCGCCGAGCCTCGGTTTGGGACAGCCATCATCGACGAGCGCGATCTCGCGGGTATGGCCGATCTCGATGCCGAACTCGATCGCGTCGTGAACCGGCTCCTGGAACGGCGCCCGGACATCAAGACCTTGTTCCTGGTGGGATCGTGCCCCTCCGAAGTGATCAAACTCGACCTGTCGCGGGCCGCCTCTCGCCTGTCCGGCCGCTTCGCTCCCGCTGTTCGCGTGCTCAACTACTCGGGCAGCGGCATCGAGACGACCTTCACACAGGGCGAGGATGCCTGCCTGGCCGCGCTGGTGCCGGACCTGCCGGTTCAGGCTGCCGATGCGCCGGCCGCATTGATGGTGGTGGGCACGCTCGCCGATGTGGTCGAGGACCAGTTCTCACGGCTGTTCGGGCAGATGGGCATCGGCCCCGTGCATTTCTTCCCGCCGCGGCGTGCCGACGCGCTGCCGGCGATCGGCCCGGGCACCCGAGTGCTGCTTGCGCAGCCCTTCCTGGCCGAGACCGCGCGCGCGCTCGAAGCGCGCGGGGCAACTCGCCTGCCGGCGCCCTTCCCTCTGGGCGCCGAGGGAACGACACTCTGGCTTCAGGCGGCTGCCAGCGCCTTCGG
>JANOAW010000255.1:0-9641 GCA_031411355.1 Hyphomicrobiaceae bacterium
CGCGAAGCCGGTGTCGACGTGCTCGTCTACGAGGGCGGCGAAGGCTTGCGCTTCGACGAGCCGTCGATCAAGGCCGGCTATGAAGGCATCGTCAACGTCATGCACCACATCGGCATGTTGGAATTGCCGGACGGCGTCGACGCCACGACAGCCAACCTACGCCCGCCCATTTTCACGCATCAGTCCCGCTGGGTGCGCGCCGCCGATGGTGGTGTGTTTCGCCCGCGCAAAAAGCCGTCGGACGCCGTCGGCCAGAACGAGCTGCTGGGCTGGATCGCCAATCCCTATGACGAGGGCGAGATCGAAGTCCGCTCGCCCGTGCGCGGCATCGTCGTCGGTATGACGACGTTGCCCATCGTCAACATGGGCGACGCACTGTTTCACCTCGCATGGCCGGAAGATTTCGGCCGCCAGTCCAAGGACGCGCCGCCCGACCTGGTACCCGACGAGGACGAAGTCATTTAAGACGGTCTGTGCGCTGTGACGGTCGTCAATTCTTGACAAGGCTCTGGTCGGGCCGCCCAGGTATTGGCCAGATATGGGACGTTTCAAATCGATCGCGAGGCAGTCAGCCGTGCCGACACATGACTTGCAGGCGCTTCCGGGCAGCGCTCCACTCACCGATCCGATCGTCCCCGACGCCGTCCATCGCGGCGTCGAGATCCGTGGACTGTCTCACACCTTCGCCAACGGTACGGCCGCGTTGCGTCACGTCGATCTCGACATTCCCAAGGGCCTGTTTGGCCTGCTGGGGCCTAACGGCGCCGGCAAGACGACCCTGATGCGGGTCATCGCGACCCTGCAAATCCCGCTGTCGGGCGCCGTGCATTTCGATGGCTTCGACGTGCTCGCCGAGCCCATGCGCATGCGTCGGCTGCTTGGCTATCTGCCACAGGATTTCGGTGTCTACCCCGGCATCGACGCTGAAACATTGCTCGACCACATCGCGGTGTTGAAAGGCCTTGGCCCGGCCGGGCCGCGGCGCGAGCAGGTTCGGGCCCTGTTGCATCTGACCAATCTCTACGACGTGCGCAACAAAGCCGTCGCCGGATTTTCAGGCGGTATGCGGCGCCGGTTCGGCATCGCTCAGGCATTGCTCGGTGATCCCAGGATCGTCATCGTCGATGAGCCGACGGCCGGCCTCGATCCGGCGGAACGTGAGCGCTTTCTCGACCTGCTGTCGGAGATCGGCGAAGAAACCGTCGTCATTCTGTCGACGCACATTCTCGACGAGGTTGAAAAGATCTGCCCGCGCATCGGTGTGCTTTTAAAAGGGCGGCTCGTTGGTTCAGGGTCATACGACGAGTTGGTCCAACAGCTCGCGGGACGCATCTGGCGCAAGGCCGTGCCGCGGGCCGCGGTGCCGGATCTGCGCAAATCGTTGCAGGTGTTGACCGCGCGTTACGCCCGTGGACAGGTCGTCCTCCACGTTCAATCGGACACGTCGCCGGGGGAGGGGTTCGAGCCCGTCAGCGGCGACTTGCACGATGTCTATTTCGCCATGACCGCCGATGCGGGACTGCCGACCGCCTGAGATGCCCCGCGCCGGAGCCTGCCATGGTCACGTTCGCCAACATCGTCGCGTTCGAAATTCGTCAGAGGCTGCTGTCACGCGGCTTTGCAACGACATTGGCAGTCGTGTTCGCGATCGGCGGTGGCGCCGCATGGCTGTTGGGCTCGCTGATCAGCGGCACCGATGCTCCAGGCTTCCTAAACACCGGCTACATGGCCGCCATCATGACCCAGGTACTCGGTAGTCTCACCTTGTTCGCAGTCCTGGCGCTGACGGCTGAGCTGATGCGCCGGGATCGAGATGCAGGGCTCGGCGAACTGATTCAAGCCACGCCGGCACCCGACGCGCTGATCGTCGTCGCCCGTTTTTCGGCCGTGTTGATTTTCTCACTCGTGCTGTTCAGCGCGACCATCGCCGGATACGAGATCGGCAGTCGTATGCCGTGGATCAACGCCGGCCTCGCCGGGCCTGTGCCGTGGCGCGCGTATCTGAATGCCGTCGGTTTGTTGGGCTTGAGCAACGCGGCGATCGTTGCGGCGCTGACCTCGTTGGTCGCCATTGCGAGCACCAATCGGTTCGCGCCCTGGGTATTGGCGATCCTGCTCGTGGTACTCGTCAGTGGTGCACAGATCGGGCTCGCGCGGGAAGCGTTGGTGACACTGGCGGCTCTGGTAGATCCGTCGGGATATGCCGCCATCAAAGGCGATCAGCGCTATATCACGCGCGCGGAGATGAGCGACTGGCGCGTCTCGGCCGATGGGCTCGTCCTTGCCAACCGCATACTTTGGGGCGGCCTCGGCGCCCTGGCACTTGCAGGCGCCTGCGTTTTCGCAGGCCGCCGGGCCGGCACCCGCTGGACGGGTGGCAGGCAGCCGGTAACGCCCGCCGCCGAGATGCAGCCGGTCGACGCGACGAAGCCGCGTGCCGTTGCTCCGGACGTGATCGCCGCCCCGATGATCGAGCGTGATCGCATAGAGCGCCCGCGCGTGCAGCCGACCCACAGTTCGTTCCTGCCGCCGTTTTTGATGCGCCTGCGCTTTGAATTGCGGGGCATACTCGCTGGACCGTGGGCGCTCCTGTCTGTGGCGCTGCCGGTGGTGGCGGCGTTTCCGATGCTGTATTTCGGTTGGGCGTCCGAAGACGACACGCAGGGCCTGTTGCCGGTCACCGCATCTGTCGTCACCAAGCTGTCCGAAAACGTCGCCCCTGTTTGCGCTCTGCTCGCGATCCTCTTCGCAGGTGAGCTCGTGCGTCGTGAGCGGTTGGCCGGCATGTCGGAAATCGTCGATGTCACAGGCACACCCGCACTCGCGACATCGATCGCCAAACTCGCCGCGATCGGTGTTTTGATCGCGCTGCAGCTGACGGTCGTTTCCGGGCTCGGCATCGTCTATCAACGGATTGCCGGCGCGCCGCAGATCGACATCGGCCCTTATCTCGCCCGGCTTCTTTTTGCCGATGGCAGCGCCGCGCTGATCGGGTCTGCCTTTGCCATTCTGGTGCACACGCTGATACCGCAGCGCGTCCCGGCGCATGCGACCGCGATCGGTGTGTTGACTGGAATTGAATCCCTCAAGACGGCAGGCGTAGAGCATCATTTGCTGCTGTTCGGCATGTTTCCGAAGATCGAACTTTCCGACATGAACGGTGTCGGCCACTATCTCGCGCCGGCGGCTTGGTTCGTGCTGTTGTGGGGACTGGTCGCAGCCGCGATGGTGTGCGTGGCCGATATTCTGCGCGACCGTGGCAATGGCACGCCGTTACTTGCCCGTGCGCGCGCGTTCGCATCCGCACCCCGTGCGACCCGGCAAATTCTTATGATCGCCACCGGCTCCGCTGTCGCAGTCGGTGGCTTCATCTTCTGGAACGTCAATTTCCGCAACATCTACATCAGCACCAGCACATCAGAGCGGCGCAAGGTCGGATACGAAAAACGCTATGGGGCGCTAGTCGACACGCCTCAACCGCGCATCGTCGCACTCGACATCAGCGTCGACCTGGAACCGGAGCGCCGCACTTATCGTGTGCGCGGAGACATGACCCTTCGCAATGGTTCGACAGTTCCGATAACCCGCGTCTTGATCGACTTCGACCCGTCCGATCTCGTGCTGACGATCCCGGACGCGTCCGAGATCAAGCGGCCGAACGATCCGTGTTGCGACGTTCACGAGGTGACGCTCAAGGAGCCGCTTCGCCCGGGCGCCGAGATGAAGCTCGTCTACACGGACACCACGCGCGTGCGCGGCATGCTCAACGGCGACACGTTCTCGATCCGCTACAACGGCACCAACATCCCAAACAGTGACCTTGTCCCCGTCATCGGTGTGCATCATCGCCTGTTCCTCGCGGACGACGCCCGCCGTCAGGCACACAAACTTCCGCCGTTCCGCGAGGCCCCGGGCGGACGCGGCTCGGACGTGGAGAGCTTTTACAGTTCAGACACGGACGGCATGCGCTTCTCAGCCACCATCTCGACGTCAGCCGATCAAACGGGTGTAGCCCCTGGAACGCTCGTGCGTCGGTGGCAGGAAAACGGCCGCAACTACTTCCGCTACGAGTTGGCCGGTCCCATGGACGGCGATTTCGCGATATTGTCGGCGCGGTACGTCACTGTCGAAGACAAGTGGGGTGATATACCGATTTTCGTCCACCACCACCCCGCACATAGCGCCAACGTCGAGCAGATGATCGACGGCATGAAAGCCGGACTCGAATACTGCGTGGCAGCCTTCGGTCCGTATCCGTTCAAAGACTTGAGATTGGCCGAATTTCCCTATGGCACGACGGCTGCTGCTACCGCCCAGCCGGGCATGATCAGTTATGCCGAGACGGCCGGTTTCATTGCTGATCCACAAGCGGCAACGGCCGAACGACGGCGCATCCTCGAGACCACGGTACACGAGACGGCGCACCAGTGGTGGGGCTATCGCATTTCGCCAGCCAACCGCCCCGGCGCGCAATTTCTGACCGAATCGATCGCTGAATATGTTTCGCGCATGGTGGCGCGCAAACGCTTCGGATCAGCTGCGGTTCGCAACGTCGTGCGCAATTCGGTCGACCAGTATCTGCGCAAACGCGGCGGCGCACTGCGCGAAGATCCTCTGGTCGCCATCGACACCAAGGCCGACCAGTCGGTCTATTACGACAAGGGCAGTGCAGCTCTTTATGCGCTGCAGGAGGTCGTTGGCGAAGCGGCAGTCAATCGCTCGCTCGCCCGTCTCATGCGTGAGTATGGCGGCAAAACCAATCCGTATCCGGTCGCAAGCGACCTTGTCCGCATGTTCAAGGAAGATCTCGGGGCCCGCCACCACGAACTGATCGCGGATCTGTTCGAGCGCATCACACTCTGGCACTTCGCGGTAAAGAGCGCAAAGACCGATCAACTTCCATCGGGCCGTTGGCGCACGACGCTTTCGCTTGCGGCCGACAAAGTTGAAGCCACCTCGAACGGCGCCGAGACGGCACGGGCACTCAATCAGACTGTGCGTGTCGATGTTTATGCAAAAAATCCGCTGGTTGGTGGCGCCAGTCTCGAGAGCGCGCTGGTCGTTGTGAAGAGCGGAGATCAGACCGTCACCTTCGAGACCAAAGCCGAGCCGAATTTCGTGCGCATCAACGCAAGTCGCGCGTTGATCCAACGCGACATAACAAAGACGTCGGCGCCGGTCGGGCGGTAATGCACGCGAGCGAAAAAGCGGGTTGCGCTCGGTGCTGAAAAATGTGCCGCGGAGCCATGGGAGAAAAATTCACAAGCGCCTGCGCTGGAATGACGAGGACATCGATTGTGCGCAACGATCAGTCATCAGATTGCGAACACGTTTCGTTGAGAGCTTCCTTACCCGCCGGTGCGCTCGCGCAGGCTCTGCCAATAGGCGAGCCGCTTGCGAATCTCGCGCTCGAAACCGCGCTCGGGTGGATCGTAGAACTGCGGACGTTCGGCAAAGCTGTCGGGAAAGTAATTCTGGCCCGAAAAGCCTTCGGGCGTATCGTGGTCGTAGCGGTAGCCGTCACCGTAGCCTTGCTCTTCCATCATGGCGGTCGGCGCGTTGAGAATGATTTTTGGCGGCGCGACGGAGCCGCTGGCTTTGGCGGCCTTCATGGCTGACTTGAATGCGACGTAGGCGGCATTCGATTTCGGCGCCGTCGCGAGATAAACCACGGCGTTGGCAAGCGCTAATTCGCCTTCGGGAGAGCCGAGGAAATCGAAAGCCTCTTTGGCCGCGTTGGCGATCACGAGCGCCTGCGGATCGGCGATGCCTATGTCTTCGACCGCCATGCGCACCAGTCGTCGCGCCAGAAACAAGCGGTCTTCGCCACCTTCGAGCATGCGACAGAACCAATACAGCGACGCATCCGGATCAGAGCCGCGGATGGATTTATGCAGGGCGCTGATCAGATTGTAATGGCCATCGCGGCTCTTGTCGTAGAGGGGCGCGCGCCGCTGCACGAGCTTGGTCAACTGCGCACGCGTGAGATGCGGCTTCACAGGGCCGACGGCTGCGAACACGTCTTCCGCCATGTTCAGCACGGTGCGGCCATCGCCATCCGCCATGCCGATCAGCGCCGCGCGCGCGTCGGCTTCCAACGGCAAGGGACGCGCCATCTCGGTTTCGGCACGCCGCAACAAGGCGTCGAGCGAGGCCTCGGTGTGTCGTTCGAGGGGCAGCACGGTTGCCCGCGACAGGAGCGCGCCGTTCAACTCGAAGCTCGGATTTTCCGTCGTCGCGCCGACCAGCGTGATGGTGCCGTCCTCCATGTGCGGCAGGAAACTGTCCTGTTGCGCGCGATTGAAGCGGTGGATCTCGTCGACGAACAGCAAGGTGCCGCGATCGAGCGCCTGGCGCATCGCCCTGGCTTTCTCGAACACGCGACGCAAATCCTGCACACCAGAAAAAATCGCGGAAATCTGCTCGAACTCTAAGTCGATCTCGTGCGCCAGCAGACGCGCGATGGTGGTTTTACCGGTGCCCGGCGGCCCCCAGAAGATGAGGCAACCGAGGCGGCCCGTCGTCTTGGCCGAGGCGAGCAGTTGGGTCAGTGTGCCGTCGGGGCCGGTCAGATGATCCTGCCCCATCACGTCGGCGATCGACGTGGGCCGTAGCCGATCGGCGAGTGGCCGGCGTGCGGTCGGTTGAGCCGTTTTTGCCATCGGCACTTCGACGGGCTCGGTCACGCCCGCGACATCGAATAGGTTTTTCTTCAAGTGCGTGCTCCCGCGTCGTCCGCGAGCAAGGGAAACCGTGCGCCGCCGCTGACGAGTTCCAGAACCCCGTCGGGGCGAGGCTCGGCCAGCTCGACGAGGTCGTAGTAGAGCGCCCGCGTGACCAGCGCCTCCAGGCGGCCGCGCACCATCAGATAGGGCTTCAAACCGCCGCTGCCCGCCTCCTCGATGAAGCGCAAGGGATGCGCCGGTCCGCACGGCACGATGTCGTCGACGTTGGTGCGGAACACGAGTTCGCGGCTCTCCCCCGTGCCACGGATTTCCATTTCAACGGCAAGAAACGGCGCATCGACGACGGCAACGTCGATCTTTTCGGCGGGTGTGACGAGGTAGTGGCGGCCGTCCGCGTCCTTACGCAAAACGCTCGCGAACAACTTGACCAGCGGCATGCGGCCGATCGGACTGCCGGCATACATCCACGTCGCATCCGCGCGGATGGCCATGCCGATATCACCGCAATAGGGCGGATTCCAAGTTTCGACGGGCGCTGGCCCCTTACCCGTCTGCGCTTTGAGCAGGGCTTCCAGTCCGGAGATGCGAAGTTCGGTCGACATGAGCGCTATATGCCCATTTCAAAGCACGTCGTCATCCCGCCATGGCGCTATCGTGCCATGCACCGATCAGCAGTGCCAGTCCGGCGAGCAGCAACACCCCGTCCATGAGGCCGCGGAACTGCGCCACGGTGATATGATCCATCAAGCGCTTGGCAAGCCACGATCCACACGTCACCGCACTGCCGACCAGCACGCCTTTGACGACGAGATCCGCCGGCAACGCGCCAAAGCTGCGAAAGACACTGGCCTTGGACAGACCCATCAGCAAGGAGCCCAGGGCTTCGGTCGATATGAAGGGGCCTTTGACGAGGCCGTAGGCCAGAAAGAACGGCGTGTTGATCGGCCCGACCGTGGTTACGAGGCCGGCGAGGAAGCCGATGCCGACGCCGACGATCGCGAGATGCCAGAGGCGCAACCGGAAACCGTGGGCGAGCAGCCAGCGCCGCACAGGAATGAGCACCAGCATGAACACGCCGAGGGCCAATTGGATCCTGGCCGGATCGAGCGCGACGAGCGTGCGGGCGCCGAGCGCCGATGCCGGTACAGCGCCGAGCGCGAACACACAGGCAGCGGTCCAGTCGACCTCGCGCCACCACACGACCACGCGCGAGGCATTGGCCATCAAGCCCGCGATAGTTAAAATCGGGATGGCGGCTTTCGGTCCGACGGCGAACACGAGCGTCGGCATGAGGATGATGGTCGAACCGAAGCCGATCAATCCGCCGATCGTGCCTGCGACGAGCGCGAGTACGCCGACCAGAACTGCGATCATGATGCAAAAATCCCTTCGGCCTGAGCCGTTCGTTCCGACGCGGCGCGACATTACGCGATCGGCGGCGCATCGGTCATCGCGGCACGGTTGTCTGGACAATGCCGCCAGGACGTCGGAGCGTGACGGTCGAAATCACTTTCGACCGGAGCCTGACGATGCCACGTCTGCACACGACGATCACCGACCACATCGCCGAAATCGTTCTGGATGCGCCGCCGGTGAACGCACTCGATGTGGCTCTGCTCGACGACCTGGTCTCGGCTTTGAGGCGGGCCGGTGCCGACGACGAGGTTCGCGCGGTCATCCTGGCCAGCGCCGATCCGAAGGTGTTCTGTGCTGGCATCGATCTCAATGCCATCGTGTCGGACGATGCGATGGCCGCGCGCAAATTGTTGCAGCGCCTGTATGTCGAACTCGCCGATGTGCAGTTCAATCTCGGCAAGCCCTCGATCGCAGCCGTCGCCGGTGCGGCGCGTGGGGGCGGCATGACGTTGTCGATCTCGTGCAATGTCATCGTGGCCGCGCAATCAGCCACGTTCGGCTATCCCGAAATCGATGTCGGCGTCATTCCGGCGATCCATTTCGCACACCTGCCGCGTATCGTCGGCCGGCATCGGGCCTTCGAGATGCTGTTTTCCGGGCGCGCGTTTCCGGCTGCCGAGGCGCGTGATCTCGGTCTCGTTTCTCGTGTGGTCGCCGATGGTGATCTGCGCGAAGAAGCCCGCGCGATGGCGCGCGTGTTTGCAGCGAAAGACCCGCTGGTCATGCGTCTCGGACATCAGGCGTTCATGCGCCACAACGATTATCGTACCGACATCGGCCACGTCACGGAAGCGTTCTGCGCCGTCGCCGCGACGCCGAACGCCAAGGCTGCCGTCAAACGCTTCCTCAGCCGTCGTCGTGCACGATAGGCGCGGGACATGTCAGCGGCCCGCGTCACGCAACCGTGCCACACCGAGCAAGACGCCGCCGATCGCAGTCGCGGCGCCCGCTGCGACCAGCATCGGCGGCCACTGCTGCTTCCAGATATAGGCATAGGCCAAGCCGGCAAGCGTTTCGAAGACGATTAACTGACCGGCGATGTGGGCTGGCAAAAGTTGCGCCGCCTGGTTCCAGCTCCACATGGCGATCCACGACGTCAAGATGCCGAGCGCCAACGATACGGCGATGAATGTCGCAAGGTCGGGGCGGCTGCCGTCGGTCGCATTCAACCCGAGGCCGAGGAGTGGCACCGCGACCGGTAAGAGCGCCACACCTTGCAGGCTCGCCCAGGTCGACGCGGTGATGTCCGGACGCGCCGCGACAACGCGGGCATTGGCCACGCCGTACACGGTCCAAGAGACGAGAGCGGCGGCGACACAGGCGATGCCGGTCCAGTAACGCGCCGGTGTGGCGCCGCCGATTAGATCGGCTGGCGGGGCATCTGCGATATGCACGGCCATCACGCCGAGCAGGATCAGGCTCGCGGGAACAACGAAGCGACGCAAGGATATCGACGTGTCGCCGAAGCTGGCGGCGATCGGAATGAGGACCGGCAACGCGCCGACAATCAGCGCCGCAATGGGTGCGCCGGTCGCACGG
>JANOAW010000256.1:0-3555 GCA_031411355.1 Hyphomicrobiaceae bacterium
TCGCCCGCCAGATGATCGGCAACGGCGCAGCCATCATGTCCAAGATCGAAAAGCCGTCGGCGATCACCGATCTCGAGTCGGTCATCGCCATGTCCGACGGGCTGATGGTGGCGCGCGGTGATCTCGGTGTCGAAATGCCGGTCGAGCGCGTGCCGGGCCTGCAGAAGCAAATCACCCGCCAGGCGCGCGCCGCAGGTAAACCGGTCGTGGTCGCGACGCAGATGCTGGAGAGCATGATTTCGTCGCCGGTGCCGACGCGGGCTGAAGTCTCGGACGTGGCGACCGCCGTGTTCGACGGCGCCGACGCTATCATGCTGTCGGCCGAAAGTGCCGTTGGGCAGTTCCCCATCGAGGCGGTGGAGATGATGAACCGCATCGCCATCCAGGCGGAAGCCGATCCGACCTACGACGCGCTGGTGCATGCAACTCGCACGCCGCCGCAATCAACCGGTGCCGACGCTATCGCGGCTGCCGCCCACGCGGTCGCAGATACGCTCAAGTTGTCGGGCATCATTTGTTACACGGCGACCGGCTCGACAGCATTGCGCGTGGCGCGCGAACGTCCGGGGCTGCCAGTCATCGGCCTGACGCCCGTACTCGGCACCGCGCGTCGCCTCGCGATGGCCTGGGGCGTCCATTGTGTCTTGACCAGCGACCCTGAAAATCAAGCCGACATGGTGCGAAAAGCCTGCCGGATTGCCTTCGACGAGGCGTTCTGCAAACCCGGCGAGGGTGTCATCATCACGGCTGGCGTGCCCTTGGGTTCGCCAGGGGCGACAAACATGATCCGCATCGCCTTCATCGGCGAAGGTGGCGTGCCGGTGGCCGAAGGCCGTTAAAATTCTGCCGCATTCAATTTGTGCGTCATGCCGGCACAGGCCGGCTGGCCCGCGCAATTTTTCCAGCACCGAGCGCAATCAGCACCGAGCGTAACCGGTGTCATCCCCGCGTCAGCCTGAGCCGGGACGACGACGACGCCGGTTGTGAGGTTATTATTCGAGAGTCTTACTTCGGCTGTACCTTGAACTCGATGCGGCGGTTCTGCGCGCGCCCGTCACCCGTGGTGTTGTCGCCGATCGGGCGTGCCGAACCAAAGCCTTCGGCGGCGACGAGTTCGGCAGCTATGCCGGCGCGGACGAGATAATCCACCACGGCCTGCGCGCGATTGCGCGACAAGGTCAAATTGAAGTCGGCGGCGCCTTGGTCGTCGGTATGGCCTTCGACGAGGACAGCATTGCCGGGGCAGGATTTGACCACGTCGGCCAATTGATCGAGCGTCGGATTGCTGGCGCGGTCGATGGTGGCGCTCGAGATGCGGAAGCGGATGGCGCCGACGTCAGCCACCGCTTTCAGCTTGTCCTGGCAAACCTTTGCGACGGCTTCGGCTTCCGCGCGCTTGGCGGCCGCAGCTGCCGCGGCGGCATCAGCGACGCGTTTTTTCTCGGCATCGTCGGCGGCCTTTTTCGCAGCAGCCTCATCCGCGAGACGTTTCGCCTCAGCATCCGCTCGACGTTTGGCGTCCGCGGTCTCGGCAGCCTTGCGAGCGGCGTCGGCCTCGTCCGCGCTACGTTTGGCCGCGACGTCAGCCTCGGCCCGACGGCGAGCGTCGGCCTCGTCCGCAGCTTTTTTGGCAGCAGCCTCGTCCGCAAGCCGCTTGGCCTCGATCTCGGTGGCCATAGGTGGCGGCGCGACATTGAAGCCGAGGACGGGCGGGGGCACTTCGATTTTCGGCGCGGCTGTAGCCTTCGCCGGCGGCACGGCTTCAGCCGGTGTGCGCGCTGTCGCAACGGCACGACGATCGCCCTGCTTTTCCATCTGTTCATCGACACAGTCACCGAGAACGCGCCAGCTCTGATCGCCGGGTCCTTTGCTGTCGCCGAGGCAGATCTTTTTGACTGCATCAGGCACCGAGATCCAGCTACCGCTGACGGCGCGCCACGCTTTGCTTTCGAGTGACACGCAATGCCCTTGCGCACTGTCCTTGGCGCAGATCTCGGGGATTTTCCACGCCGGCAGGTCGACGAGCGACGCCCGCACGTCCTTCACGATGTCTTGGGCGAGCGCAGTCTGCGCCGCCGAGGCTGCGATGAGAATCGATGCCACGGTCACCGTCAGTCGCGTCATGTGTCGTCTCCCCTGGCCGGTCCCGCATCGCCTGTTGTGGCGTCTCAGTCCCCAATACCGGCCGTGGCAAGTTATTTACCACGAGACCGATTGATGCCAAAGGGCTTTGCTCTAAAAGCTGCCTCGCGAGTACACGAGGTGCTCGCCGCGCGAAGAGCGCCTGTCACCGGTCAGATTTCGTCCCATGATGAACTTGAACTTTGCTCGCGCCATCGGAGAAACGTCCGATCCCGAACAGGGCGAGATCAAGCTCTATGGTGCCGATGCCTTTGAGGCCATGCGCAATGCGGGGCGCCTGGCTGCGTCAGCACTCGACATGCTGGTCCCGCATGTGCGGCCGGGCGTAACCACGCAGCGACTGGACGATCTGGTGTTTCAGTTCGCCATGGACCACGCCGCATTGCCTGCGACACTCAACTATCGCGGTTACACCAAATCCATCTGTACTTCCATCAATCACGTGGTCTGCCATGGCATCCCGGGGCCCAAGCCTCTGCGCGAGGGCGACATCCTCAACATCGACGTGACGTTGATCCTCGACGGCTGGCACGGCGACACCAGCCGCATGTTCACCGTCGGCGAGATCAACCGAAAAGCCACCCGCCTGATCGACATCACGCACGACTGCCTGCTGCGCGGCATCGCGGCCGTGAAACCGGGCCACACCACCGGCGACATCGGGCACGCGATCCAGAGCTACGCCGAGCGCGAGCGCTGCTCCGTGGTGCGGGAGTTCTGCGGCCATGGCGTCGGCCCGGTATTCCATGACCGCCCGAATATCCTGCACTATGGCGAACCCGGTGAGGGCGTGGTGTTGCAGGCCGGCATGATCTTCACCATCGAGCCCATGATCAATCTCGGCAAGGCCGCGGTGAAAGTGCTGTCCGACGGCTGGACCGCCGTGACGCGGGACCGCGAATTGTCGGCACAGTTCGAACATTCGATCGGCGTCACCACAACCGGTTGTGAAGTGTTCACGCAATCCCCCCACGGGTGGGACAAGCCACCGTACGCATTGGCCGGATGAAGCGAGAATTATCTGTGGACAAACCAGGTTAATTTTGGCACATTGAGAGAACAATCCGAATTGTTCTCAAGCGTACTCACGAGATTGACGCGAGACGCCGAACATAGAGACAACGGATGGTTTTTGCCCGCAACACTGTTGCGGGGCGTTTTCGGGGCGTGAACCATGACGATTTCGGTGAGTGAGCAGTTTGCGCCGATCGGTTGTGCTGAAAGTGAGCGTATCGGCGCTGAAGGAAATCTGCTCGATCGTGTTTTCATCCTACCGTTGCCGCCGGCCACGCCGACCGATCCGTCATCGACCCGCATCATCGGCACCGTCTCGAGCAAGCGCGCCTCCAGATCCAAGTCGACCACGTTGATCGACGACGGACCGCAAGGTCATCGCGACCGCCTGCGGGACCG
>JANOAW010000257.1:0-2497 GCA_031411355.1 Hyphomicrobiaceae bacterium
ATTTGAAAATCGTTGATCGGCAGGTCGCGCATTTTGGCGGCGACGGCTTTTCCGTCTGTCGTTCCCGCGGCTTTGACGGCATTGAGATAATGCGTGACTGCCGAATAGGCGCCGGATTGCAGCAGGTTGGGTGCGCGGCCCCGGTTGCGGTCCATGTAGCGTTTACTCCACGCGCGGCTGTCGTCGTCGCGGTCCCAATAGAACGGGGTCGACAACAGCAGGCCTTGGGTCGTCTCGGTGCCGAGCGCATGGAAGAAGCTGATCGACTCGGTCAGCGAGACCAGTTTCTGGCTGCCTTTGGTGAGGCCGAACTCTTTCGCCTGCTTCATGGCGTTGACGAAATCTGCGCCGGGATTGCCGAAGGCGATGACCTCGGCTTTGGAGGCTTGCGCCTGCAGCAGGTACGAGGAGAAATCGGCATTGTTCAGCGGATGTTTGACCGAGCCGACAAACGTACCGCCGCCGCTCTCGACGAATTTTTTTACGTCGGCTTCGATGATGTTGCCAAAGCCTGTGTTCCAGGTGATCAGAAACCAACTCTTGGAGCCCTTGCGCATGGTCTCCTCGACGGCCGCGCGCGGCATCGCAAACGTGTCCCAGGCATATTGGATGCTGTAGGGCGTGCAGGCGGCGCCGGTGAGGTTGGAAATGCCGGCGCCCGCGATCATGAAGGGTGTCGCGCGATCGTTGGCGAGGGCGACGCTGGCAAGGGTGATCGGGCTGTTCGATCCGGACAGGATCGCTTTGACGCCGTCGTTGTCGAGCCAGCCACGCACCGTCGCAAGGCTATGGTCGGCATTGTTGCGATCGTCGACGGCGAGCAACTCGATCTTTTTGCCGAGTACTGTGCCGCCGAAATCTTCGATCGCCATCTTGGCCGCGTCGACCCACCCTGGGCCGCTCGTGTCGGCGAACGGACCGGTCTGATCATTCAGTGAACCGATGCGAATGGTATCCTGCGCGTTGGCTGCGCCCGAAATGGCGGCCACGACAGTCATCGCCGCGGCGAACCACGAGGTGCGTCTGATGTAGCCCCGGGTGCGGATTTCGGATCTGGTGACCATGGTTTCCTCCGAGTGGTCTTCGACGACGGCAATCTGTGCCGCCGGACGTAGCCGACGAAGGAAATAGCGTTGGGATCGGCGATTATCATAGGCGTGATGACCGCGTGCCGGCGAGGACTTCGTCGTCATCGTCGATTATTCTACGGCTCCATGTCACAGTGATAATCGAGGTCGACCGATGCCGACACGATCGCCTGACTCCCTGCCGCCCCACTCCATCCTGACCGAACTGCTGGACCGTGAAGCCATCCGCGATTGCATATCTCGCTATTGCCGCGGCATCGATCGCGCCGACGAGGCGGCCTTGCGCGGCTCCTATTGGCCGGATGCACACGATCGACACGGGGCCTACGATGGTCCGGTCGACGGCTTCATCGATTGGGTCAAGGGCATCTGGCGCACTGGCCCGCGCAACATCCATCAGGTCTCGAACGTGCTGATCGAATTTCGGGGCCCAAACTCGGCCGCGGTCGAGACATGTTTCAACGCCCTCCAGCGCGGACCAGGCGCCGACGGGGTGGTCCGGCAGGTGCATCTCGCGGGTCGCTATTGCGATCTGTTCGAGAAGCGTGGCGCTGAGTGGCGCGTTGCCATGCGCACAGTGGTGTTCGATTGGGTCGAGGAACAGCCGGTAGCGGTCGGCACGGAAGCTGAACGGTTCGGCCGGCGCCTGCCCATCGGTAGCGCGTTTCCGGATGACCCGGTCTACCATATCGCGTCGCGTCCGGAGCCGACGTCTGGCTGACAAGACTGGCTGACAAGACTGGCTGAGAAAGACTGGCCGACGGCTTGTTCCCGGCCGCAAGCGTCTTATAACGCGGCTGATGGCGGCAATGGAAACAGATGCGGGTCGGCGCATGCGCACCGCGGCGGCCGTGCTCGCGTGGTATCGCGAGGTCGGATGCGACGTGGCCGTGGACGACGTCGCCGTCGATTGGCTGGCGCGGGGCGAAAGCCGTCCCGGTGCCGCCTACGAACTTCCTGACCTGCCGCGACCAGGCGCCGATGTCGCCAAGTCGGGGGCGCGCGCCATCCAGCCCGCGCGCGCTGATGGGCTCCGGCCGGAACGACTTGCGGGTCCACGTGCTCCCATCCAGGTGACGCCGGCTGCGCTGCAACCGACGCGGCAATTTCCGACCGCCGCCCCTGACGAAGCAACATCGACCGCGCGCGCCGCCGCCGCATCAGCTCACACGATCGAGGCGTTGGAAGCACAGCTCGCCGCGTTCGACGGCTGCGGCTTGAAGGCGACCGCGAAATCGCTGTGTTTCTACCGTGGGGCGGGGGCGGCGCGGGTCATGGTGATCGGCGAAGCGCCGGGCGCCGAAGAGGACAAGATCGGCAAGCCGTTCGTCGGCCCCGCCGGTCAGTTGCTGGACAAGATGCTCGCCGCCATCGGGCTTGGTGAGTCGGATGTGCACATAACCAACATC
>JANOAW010000258.1:0-2270 GCA_031411355.1 Hyphomicrobiaceae bacterium
TCCTACCACATCAATCCCAGCGCCGCATACTTGGCACCGTAACCGCCGGATTCGAATTCCGCCTGCAGACGCTGCGGCACGATGCGGCCCGCCTCGATGACCGCGTCACGATGAATGCCACCGGCGACGAACAGGGCGTCGACACCGGCATTTGCCGCCGCCGCCAGATCCGTACGCACCGCATCGCCAATGGCGAGAATGCGCGCCTTGGGCGTTTCGGCGCCGCGCAATTCGGCTGCGTGAATGAGGGCTGTGGCGTAAGCGATCGCATGCGGCTTGCCGGCCCAGAAGACAGAGCCGCCGAGATCTTCGTAGACGATGCCGAGGGCACCGGCACATGGCAACAGATCGTTGCCGACGTGAACCACGAGATCGGGATTTGCGCACACCATCGGCACACCGGCCGCGGCTGGCGCGCGCAAGCGCTCACGATACGATTCGCCAGTCTCCGTTCGATCGTTGAAGGGGCCCGAACATGCGATGACATCCGCCTCGGTGAGCGGCACGTCCGGCGGGAGCGCATCAAAGAACGCCGCATCGCGACGAAGCGGTCCGATCCGATGCACGCGTCGATATCCGCTCGATCGAATGTGGTCGAGCGCCAATCCGCCCGACGATACGATGCGATCCCACGCCGATCGAGGCACACCCTTGTCGTCCAGGATATGACTGACGGCATCGGGCGGGACTGGAGCGTTGGACACCAGCACTACGGTGCCACCCGCCGCGCGAAAGCGCGTCAAAGCGTTACAACTTTCTGTGATCGCGATGTTGCCGTCATGGACCACACCCCAGACATCGCACAACACCACATCGTATGCCGACAAGACCGGACCGGCCGCCGAGATGATCTTCGTGTGCATCGTGACCTTCCTTTGCTAGGTGCCGTCCCAGTGTCAGGGCTGAGGCCGAGACGCAACTGGCATCCGCGTGTCGCACGACGCTGGACGAATGAAAGCGCATGTACTATTTATGTTCTGATATGGGTTGTCGAAAATTGCAACCTCAGTCTTCAATGAAAATCCTGCTGTGACGGGCAACCTCGCTAGAAACGGCAACTTAGGTCGACCGTCTTGAACGAACCTGTCTCGGCCGGAAAGATATGTGGGAGTACGACCGTTGAGCGATGAGCCGCACCATCTCATTCTGCGCATGCTCGCGGATATTCGCGCGACGCAGCACGAACAGGGCAAGCGCTTCGACAGCGAGACGACGCGTTTTGAACGCATCGACAAGTCGCTCGATGCGGTGCAGACGCAGATGACCTACACCGTCGGTATCGCGAGTCTGGCGAGCGTCCGAACAGAGCGCACGGAATTGCGTCTCGATGCCATGGATGTGCGCCAGTCGCGCCTGGATGCGGAATTGGCCGAAATCCGGCTCAAATTGCGCAGCCTGACCGAGGGAGAATGACGACGTGGTGGCTCGGCGGGAGCGGCGATGACGGCAGCATTGGACGTCGCACTGGTGATGCGGGCCGCGCAGTTCGCCAGTGTGCGACACGCAAACCAACGGCGCAAAGGGCGCGATCAGGAACCTTACGTCAATCATCTCATCGAGGTGGTCGCGCATCTCGCCCAGTCGGCTCGTTGCGACGATACGGTGCTGCTAGCCGCGGGTTTTCTCCACGATACGGTCGAGGACACGGACACGACGACGGCCGAATTGGTGCAACTGTTCGGCAGCGATATCGCGCGCATGGTCGCCGAGGTGACCGACGACAAAACGCTGCGCAAAGACGCGCGCAAGCGTCAGCAGATCGACACCATCACGTCGAAATCGACGGGTGCCAAATTTTTGACCATCGCCGACAAGACAGCCAACGTCGCCTCGATCGTTCGCTCCCCGCCGATGGATTGGACCCGCCATCGCATGGCCGAATATGGCGATTGGGCCGAGAACGTGGTGTCGCAGATCCGCGGCCTCGACCCGCACCTGGACGACGCCTTCAATCGGGCGATGGCCGAGCTTCGCGCCAAGTTGGGTTGACCACGCGCCTCGACGGCGCGTCGTCAGGACGCCTTCAAGACCCCGCGTCTTATCTGGTCTTCCTCGATGCTTTCAAACAGCGCGCGGAAATTACCTTCGCCGAATCCGTCGTCGCCCTTGCGCTGAATGAACTCGAAAAAAATCGGCCCGATCACGGTTTTTGAAAAGATCTGCAACAGCACTTTCGTTTCCCGACCGTCGACCACGCCTTCGCCGTCGATGAGAATGCCGTGCTTTTTCATGTCGGCGATCGGCTCAGTGTGGCCGGGCACGCGGGTGTG
>JANOAW010000259.1:0-9842 GCA_031411355.1 Hyphomicrobiaceae bacterium
GCCGGCGATTTCGGCCGAGATCTCGAATCGAGTGAAGATGGTGCCAAACTCGAGGCGTTGGAAAAAGCCGGCCGCCTGAAGCGCATCGCGTTCGAAGATCGCCCCGCGATGGCCAAGCTGGTCGAGCCCGTGATGGCCGCCTACGCCAAGGAAATCGGCGCCGAGGACATCAACGCCAAAATAGCGGCCGTGTGAGTGGTGTCGGTGGTGTCTGACCTCGGTCAGACACCGGGCGATCGGTTGTCCGGGGGACTATGCGTGAGTGATACCAAGATCGCGGCCCCCGGGCTCTGGCGCAGGCTGACAGCCGGCTATGCGCGACTGCTGGAGCATTTACTGGCGCTCAGCGTCGCCATCATCATCATACCCGTCACCCTGCAGATCATCGCGCGCTTCACCAACCTCATTCCGCACTACATCTGGACCGAAGAGATGGCCCGGTTCCTGTTCGTGTGGTGCATCATGATCGGCGCCATGGTCGGCGTGCGCGAAAGCGCGCATTTCGAGGTCGACGTCTGGCCCGACCTGTCACCGAAAGCAGAAGCCGTCGTGCGCATCGTGGCCCGTCTCGGGGTGCTGGCATTGGCTCTTGTGTTCGTCTGGTCCGGCATCGAATTCACGCGGTTCGCCTGGAACCGGACCTCCGAACTCGCCGACTTGCCACTCTGGCTCATTCACATCGCCTGGCCGGTGGCGGGCTTCACCTGGATTGCCTTCGTCGGCGAACAGTTCTGGGACGCGGTGCGCACTCTGTCTGGCCGAACTTCAACCGGAAAGTCTCGCTGATGGGCACCGCTGTTCTTTCCGCGGGCCAGGCGGCGTCGATCCTGTTCGGTATGTTCGCACTGCTGCTGATATTGCGTGTCCCGGTCGCCTTTGCACTCGGCCTCGCCTGCCTGCCGATCCTGATCATCGAGCCGCGGCTGTCCGCCATGACGCTCGCCCAGGAGACGTTCAACGCCTACAACTCGTTCATCCTGTTGTCGGTGCCGTTTTTCCTGCTGACGGCAAACCTGATGAGCACGGGCGGCATCACGGATCGGCTGGTGGCGTTGTCGCGGTCGATGGTTGGGCATTGGCCGGGCTCGCTCGCCCAGATCAATGTCGTGATCTCCGTGTTTTTTGCCGGCATTTCGGGCTCCTCGACGGCGGATGCCGCGAGCCAATCCAAGATCTTCATCGATGCGCAGGTGAAGGAGGGCTACGACCTCTCGTTCTCCATCGCGATCACGGCCGTGTCGGCGGTTCTGGCCGTGATCATTCCGCCGTCGATCTTGATGATCGTGTGGGGCGGCCTCATTTCGACGTCGATCGGCGCCATGTATCTGGCCGGCATCGTGCCCGGTCTGCTGATCGCGGGTGCGCAAATGATCACGGTGCATGCTTATGCCAAGCGGCGCGGCTATCCCACGTATCCACGTTCGACCTGGGGCGAACTCGGCCGCACGCTGATCAGTTCGATCCCGGCCCTGACGACACCATTCATCATCGTCGGCGGCATCCTGTTGGGCTTCTTTACGGCCACTGAATCGGCGTGCGTCGCGGTGCTGTATTCGATTTTTCTGTCCGGCTTCATCTATCGCGAAATCGGCCCGAAACAACTCTATGCGGCCCTGCTCGACACAGGCAAACTCTCGGGCGTCGCGCTGTTCTGTGTCGGCACCGCGAGTGCGTTCGGATGGCTGTTGGCCTACTATCGCATCCCCCAGGAGCTGCTCGCCAATGTGTCGACGTGGGGCATGGGCCCGATCGCGGCTGGCTTCTTCATCGCCCTCGTTTTTCTTGTCGTCGGCTGCTTTCTCGACGCCATCCCCGCCATCATCATCGTCGGCACCGTGCTGCAACCGTTGGCACAATCGGTCAATCTGCATCCCGTGCAGTTCGCCATCATCTCGATCGTCGCGTTGGCTTTTGGTCTGGTGACACCGCCATACGGTATGTGCTTGATGGTGGCGTGTTCAGTCGCAGGCGTCCGTCTGCGCTATGCCATCAAGGACACCATGATCATGCTCGTGCCGATGCTGGTTGTGCTCGCGATGCTGATCCTGTGGCCGAACCTGTCGCTCGGTCTCCCGCGCCTGATCGCGCCGGATCTGATGCGTTGAGATGCACGTCGGTCACCACCGGTTGGCGCAAATCGTGTAGCGAGCACCGGCCGCCGTCGCGGCGGGGGCGGAGATGGACCTGTTCACAGAAATTCTGACGCGCGTGACGCTACCGATCGTCATTCTCGTCGCGGTCGGCTGGGCGTTGCAGGGCAAGCTCGCACTCGACATCGGCACGCTCAACCGCGTGCAGATGTACGTGGTGATGCCGGCGTTCCTGGTGCATTTCCTGGCCTCGTCCAAACAACCGTTGTCGGTCATTTGGCCGGTATTCTACGCCGGCGTCGTGTTGTTTCTGTTTCTCATTCCGATCGGTTGGCTCGTCACCATCGTATTCAGGCAGCGCGCCTCTCTCGGCCCGATGATGGGGCTCGGCACCGGCTACGCCAACGTCGGTTTCTTCGGCATCCCGGTGACGCAACTCGCCTTCGGACCCGACAAGCTGATCTACATGTCGGTCATGACCGCCTTGACGACCATCCTCATCTGCACCGTCGGCGTTTGGCTGTTGGCGCCGGCGGGCGGATCTAAACTCGGCAAGCTCAAGACGGCCTTCGACACGCCGCTCATTCCATCTGTCGTGCTCGGATTGACGCTGCGCGGTTTAGACGTCGAATTGCCGACCGTCGTTGCACAGCCCATGCAATTCCTCGGCTCGATCTTCACGCCGCTGGCGCTCTACACGCTCGGGGCTCAGATCGCGGCATCCAAGATCGGCCGCTTCGAAGTCGTGCCGCAGACGCTGATGCTGATCCTGAAGTTCCTCGTCGCGCCGGCCATGGCATGGGGTTTGTGTCGCTACATGGGATTTCCACGCGATGTCTCCGACGTGATCGTGGTCGCCGCGGCGACCCCGGTCGGCGTGCTCATCACCATCTTCGCCGCCGAATATAAGACCGAGCCCGATTTCATTTCGACCGCGGTCGTCGTGTCGACAATTCTGTCGCCGTTGTTCGTTACCGCTTGGATCATCGCGACACGGACGCTGTGAAACCTTGATTATTTGCCGACCATCGCTGCAAACTCGATCGTCTGGCGTCGGACCACTTCGCCGTTCATGCTGCGGATCGACAGCGCGACAGTGCCGCTCCACCAGTCGATGTCGACGGTGCCGAAATTGACCGCACCAAAGACCGCGCCGATACGGTTCGATCCGTCTTCGGCGGCGGCGCTGAAATACTGCGTCAGCCCACTCGAGGTCATCTCGTGCAGGGGATAGGGCGTGCCTGCGCTCTCGCGGTACATGGCACCGAGATGTCGGTCACCAGATAGGAACACGACGCGGTCAGCACGGGCAACGGTGATCGTATCGAACAACTTCTGGCGCTCGCGTGGCAGGTTGGCCCACTTTTCCCAGCCGTGGCCATCCGCCAGCACCTGGATCGAGGATACGACGAGGCGAAGTTCCGCGGGCTTCTTGAGCTGCGCGTCGAGCCATGCCCATTGTTCTGGCCCGAGCATCGTCTTGCTCGGATCGTCATCGGGTACCCACACTTCCTTGCCTTTGGCACGTTGGTCTGTTGGCTTGAGGGCTGACCGGAACCAGCGCAGATCGAGCAAAATCACTTGGACGCGCTGGCCGGGCGGGCCGATGACATAGGCATCGTAGAGCCCGTCGCGCGTCCGCCGAGGGTCGTTCGCCGGCAGCTGCCAGAAATCGACGAACTGGCGTTTCGCTTCCCCCTTGAGGGCAAACTCGGCGCCGCCGTCGTTGCGCCCGTAATCGTGATCGTCCCAGGCGGCAAGATGCGGCACGCTCTCGCGCAGGGCCTTCATGCCGGGAATAGTCGCAGCGCGGGCATAGGCTGCGGCGATCGACGCCGGCAAAAGTTTCTCGTCCGTCACCAGTTTGCCGTCCTGTACGTCCGCATAGACATTGTCGCCGCCGAACAGGAACAGCTCGGGCTTGTAGGCCAGGATCGCCGACCAGATGGGTTGCTCGACTTCCTGATAGGCGCACGAGCCAAACGCGATGCGGGTCAGCGTCCGGTTGGTCGGCGGGGCAACCTGGGCCGAGGCAAAGGCGCACCACGATTGAGACAGCACTATGATCCACAGCGCGCGCATCCACATCTCGGCAACTCCACTTGGTCATGGCACGGATTGTTGTCTTGCCGGGCGACGACGCCGGCCGTTGTCGAGCGGTGTCGCTTCAGGTCGCGGGCGTGAGTCGCACGTTGCCGGCGCTGATCCTGGCAAAGCGCCCGTCGACGGGATACCTCGGATCGTTGAAGCCGGGGGTCGAGGGGTGGCCGGCGACCGTCAGGCTGTCGGCCATGGCCTCATCATCCGCGCTCCAGCGATAGTCGAGCGCTGCGGGGTAGGTGGCCCATTGCTCGAAGGTTCGTGGTCCCGCGATGACCGAGGTGACGGCGTCGTTGTTGAGCACCCAGGCGACCGCCCAATGGACGAGCGAGATCGCGCGCGCATCGCAATAGGCTTTCAGGTTCGCAGCGACCATGAGGCTTTCCGGCCGCCACTCCGTTTCCATCATGCGCCGATCCTGCCGTGCGGCACGTGTGCCGATCTCGGGCGCGACATCTGGCACATATTTCCCCGACAGCACCCCGCGCGCGATCGGACTGTAGGCGATGCAGCCGAGGCCGAAATGCTTCGCCGCCGGCAACACCTCGGTTTCCGGCTGCCGGTTCATGAGATTGTAGTATGGTTGCAACGCAGCCGGCCGGGGCACGCCCGCCTGATCACAGAGATGGACGACGTGCGCGATCGTCCACGCGCGCACGTTGGATAATCCCCACTCCCGGATCTTGCCTTGGCGGATGAGCAGACCGTACGTCTCGACGACCGATTCCCATGGCGTGTGTGGGTCGGGAACATGGACATAATAGAGGTCGATCACGTCCGTACCCAGCCGCTTCAGGCTCGCCTCACAGGCTGCCATGACATGACGCCGCGATTGCCCACCGCTGAGCGGCCCCTGTCCGGTCGGATTACCGGCCTTTGACGCCAGAACCCACGCCGACCGCGTGGTCTTGATCAAGCGACCCGTGATCTCCTCGGACCTGCCCCCGGCATATTGGTCCGCGGTATCGACCACATTGATGCCGCGTAAAGCTGCGTCGGCGAAGATGCGCGCAGCCTCGGCCTCGCTCGTCTGGTCGCCGAACATCATCGTGCCGAGCGAGAGTGGTGCGACGCGCAGGCCCGAGCGTCCGAGCGTCCGATAGCGGGTCGGCGATATCGTCATTGGGCGGATCATTCATCTTTTACGGGAACGGTAAGTCATCACGGCATGTTGCGCCGACAGCATTTGCAGACGCAACTGTTATCGTTTGGATGCAGGGAATTTCGGTCTAGTGCATTGTTTTTACAATTATAAAAATTGGTCATCTGCGTTGTTGTGGTTCGTTGGTAATCCAACCACGTTGACGTGTGCGGCATTGTTTACCTTGCCAACTATCTCAAAAAAACGCTAAATGAGAGCACGTTTTTTGCTCAATTGAGCATAAGCCGATCTGTACGGATGAAGCGGTCGACGGACTGAACCTGGCTTCCGACGGGGCTGGTGTGCGAGCGTGCAGGGGGACAGCCGATCGATCTGCGCATGCCACGTGGGCATGGTGACAAGGCCTCGGTTGCTGAGTTCGGGCATGGATATTCAAGACATCGAGATTTTTGCCCGCGTCGCGGCCGTCGGCAATCTGTCGGCGGTCGGTAGTGAACTGGGGCTGACGCCGGGAACCATCTCGAAGCGCGTCCAGGCACTCGAGGATGAAATGGGCGTCCGCTTGTTCGAGCGCACCACCCGCTCGATTCGCATCACCGATGAAGGTTTGCGCTTCAAAGTCCACGTCGAACGCATTCTGTCCGAAATGGAACAAGCGCGTGCCATGGTGGCGCACAGTGCCGGGAGGCCGACCGGCAAGTTGCGGATCGCCGCCAGTCAGGCGCTGGCTCGAGTGTTCGTCGCGCCGGCCATTTCGAAGTTTCTGGCGATCTATCCCGATATCGAGGTGCAGATCGATTTGGCCGACAGCCCCGTCAATCTCCAGGAAGACGGATACGACGTCGCCATCATTTCAGGCACGCCCGCTGACAGTGCGTTGATCGCTAAAAGATTGGCCGTTGATCGCCAGATTATCGTTGCCGCGCCGTCGTACCTGCAGACCGCAGGGCGGCCATTGCGGCCGGAAGACGTGCCGGCACACGCCTGCCTTGCGTTGGGTGAAACCTGGACGTGGCCGTTTCTGGTCGATGGGCGGGAACTCGGCATCCGTGTCTCGGCGCGGCTGCGCTCGGATTCGCTTGATCTTCTGCGCTCAGCCGCCGTCGATGCGGGCGGCCTGATGCGTGCGTCCGAGCTGCACGTTGCCGAAGATTTGAAGGCCGGCCGGTTGGTCCGCGTGCTGGACGATTTTGCCAGCGCCGGCAACGACGGCATATTTGCGCTCTATGCCGGCGGCAAACACGTGTTGCCGCGATTGCGCGTATTCCTGGATTTTCTCGGCGAATGGTTCCGCCCACCAAACGATCTGTCGACGACGCGGCACGCCGTCGTCGCGTCGTGAGTCCGGGCGGGGATGTCAGCCGCCTGCGGGTGTGGCGCCGCTGCTGCGATCGTTGCGGCGTTCGGCTTGGATGGCGAGCCATTGGTCATGGGTGTGACACGGCCCGACAATCGACAGCCGCCGGGGATTTTGAGCCTGGCTGTGATGCTCGATCATTTCGATCAACATGATCCGCGCCAATCTGTTGGCGTATGTTTGGAAGCACGCACTGCCACGCATATCGAGATCCCCATCGGTGCCGGGCGCCTGTTCGCCACCCGCCGGACGTCCTGTGCCTGGACGGTCTGATGCAACAGCCGCGCCAACAGTGTCGGTCGTCTGCATCGATCGGTCGGCTGATTGAGCGGGTAAGCGGGTGGCGTCACGGCGATCCGTGAGTGTACAGAGATGCGGTCAGGTGTCCGGGGCTCACATGCGTTTAGCGATAGCCATAGCCGTGTTCGTGTCGTTGGTTGTCCCCATGCAGCACGTTCGCGCCCAAACCATCGACGTCAGCAATGATCCCGGTGGCTTCATGGGGCAGCACGACACCCGTTGGCGCAATCACGCGGCCAAAGGCGTTAACGTGCGCATCTCGGGCATGTGCGCATCGGCCTGTACAATTCTCCTCCATCATATTCCACGCGCCAAGATTTGCGTCACCCCGGGGGCACGCATCGGCTTCCACGTCGCCTCGCAGTTCAGCGGCACGGAGCAGCTGCTCGACTATTATCCAGCCGACATCAGAAGTTACATCTTCAGCCGCGGTGGTTTGTCGACAGAAATGATGTGGATGACCGCGCCCGATACCTACGCGTTCTTCCGCCGCTGCTGATCCAGTTTGAGAGTGTCGGTCCACCCGATCGGTTGCGCCGCGTGCGCAGGTCGGTGGTTGCCATGCCGTGGTTTTCACAGCCGTGATTTCATACCCGCGCCGGTATTGATCACGGGCTCGTCATGCGCCGTTCTTCCATCATCACGAATACAATTACGTTACTCTCAGTTTCGTGATCGCTGCGCATACGCAGCCTCTATTTATATGGTTTCGTGGTGCTTTTGACCGTAGAATCGCGCCAAAAATGCATTAATCACGGGAAAAATGGCAAATCTGACGCCGGCGTGTAGTCTGTTGACGTCGTTCTCACACTCTTGTGATTTAGATACGTTACGTTTCGTATTGATTTAAAGGAGGGGCTGGGGTACTTGTTTGTTCATGGCCGGCCGGTGACGCGCCGCCCACAAGAACAAGACGACATGAGCCCCCAACCAGAAACACCGAGATCGATCATGAAAACCCTCATTGCCCTCCTGCTCGCAGCGTCGACCCTGGCAGCCGTCGCCCCCGCAAACGCCGGCATCTCGCCGAACAACCTGTCGACCTTTGATGGCCCGGCTTTTGGTCCGGCCGACATCAAGGGCTCCGACGGCCCAGCCTTCGGCCCCAATGATCTGCGCACCTTCGACGGCCCGAAATTCGGCCCGAGCGACATCCGCACGTTCGATGGCCCAGCCAACAGCTGGCAAGCCGGCGGCAACCAGCGCTGAACCTCAACTTACCCACTGGAATCACCTGAGCCATCGCTGGCTCGGGTGTTTTTGTGCGTTCATTAAAGGGCAGTTTGCGCAGGGTTATCGCGCGCCGAACACGACTGCTGTAAAGCGGGTCAGCACTGCGCTTTCATCGCCCCCGAGCATCCCATGACCGCAACTGTTTTTGGCACGTTGAACGGCTGCGCGGTGCGCGAAGTGACACTGGTAACTGAGGACGCTTCTGCCAAGATCCTCGAGTATGGGGCGGTCGTGAGAGATCTGGAGATCCGCACCGCCAACGGGTCGATGCAGCGGGTCGTGCTCGGGCTCCAGTCCATCGACGACTATGTCGAGCATGCCCCTCATTTCGGTGCCATCGCCGGCCGTTATGCCAATCGCATCCGTGACGGCCGCTTCACACTCGATGGTAAGCCGTATCGGCTGAGCCTCAATCAGGATGGACGCCATCACCTGCACGGGGGTGGGCCCAAAGGTTTCGGCAAGCAACCCTGGACGCTCGTGCACCACGACAGCGTCAGTGCGACGCTTGTGCACGTCTCGCCCGACGGCACCAACGGCTACCCGGGAACAGCTCACATCACCTGCCGGTACACTCTTGTCGGCAAAACCTTGCGTGTCGAATTGTGGGCGACGACCGACCAGCCGACTCCAGTCAATCTGTGCCACCACTCGTATTTCAATCTCGATGGCAGTGCCGATATTCTGGATCATTCGCTGATGGTGCGCGCGAACGTCATGACGCCCGTCGATGCCGAACTCATCCCCGACGGATCACTCGCCCCGGTTAATGATACGCCCTTCGATTTCCGCGTGGCCCGTCCGGTACGGCTGGCCGGCCCGGACGGTCGCCGCGTTTGGTATGATCACAACTTTGTCCTGCGCCGCGATCGCATCGAGCCGAGTGTTGCGGAAGGTCTAGCTGTCGCCCACGCTGCCACGTTCGCGAGTGCGCGATCGGGTGTCAGCCTCGATGTGTGGACCACCGAGCCCGCACTACAAGTCTATGACGGCTTCAAGCTGGCTGTGCCGGTGCCGGGCCTCGACGGATGTCGCTACGGCGCCAACGCGGGCTTGTGCCTCGAGCCACAACACGTGCCCGACAGTCCGAATCTGCCACACTTTCCAACGACCATTCTGCGCCCGGGCGACGTGTATCGCCAAGTCACCGAATACCGCTTCGGATGACCACCCTGCTGCGAATGAAAGTCGTCCGCCGACAGGCTGCCGGCGAAAGTCCACTGGACACGGTATAGCTTTTCTCCGAACGTCCAACGACCAGGCGCGCAGGGTTCGGCATGAACATTCTCGATATCAGCAATCTCACCGTCAGCATCGCGGGCGGCGGAGATCGTCCGAACGCCATCGAAGACGTGTCGTTCTCGGTCGCGGCCAACGAGATCGTCTGTGTGGTCGGAGAAAGCGGCTCGGGCAAATCGGTCACGGCGCAGGCGGTCATGCAACTGCTCGCCAAGGGGCAGCTCGTGATCACGAAGGGCTCGATCGCGCTCGAAGGCGACGAGCTGACGACCAAATCTGCGCCCGAGATGCGCGCTGTGCGCGGCATGCGCGCCTCGATGGTGTTTCAGGAGCCGATGACGGCGCTGAACCCAGTCGAAACGGTCGGCGATCAAATCGGTGAAGTGCTGGAAATTCATACCGACTTCGATGCGGCTGCGCG
>JANOAW010000260.1:0-3298 GCA_031411355.1 Hyphomicrobiaceae bacterium
TCCAAGACAAGTTCAGTCCGACGCGGCCGCCGAAGTTGCCTTTCTCCAGGCCGCCGCCGATGCCACCGGTGACTGAAAGTGTCTCGCCGCGGCCGAAGGCGTTGGTCGAGAGCACACCGATGCCGGCAAGGCCGATGGCCGTTTTGCCGTCGTAGAGGCCGAGATTCATCGACACGCCGAACAGATCGCTGCCGCACAGCACGGGGTTGGTAATAGCCATCGCGATCGCGACGCCTTCGAGGGCCTTGTCGGTCTTCCCAGCGAGCGCGTCGACGCGCTGATTGGTCTTGGCGATCTCATCGAATGAGCGCCCTTCCAGAGCCGTGATGCGCTGCTCGTGGTCGATTGCGACGCCTTGCAGGGATGCGATGTCTTTGCGCGTGGTCACGATGTCTCGCGTGTTGGCAGCCGTGTCGACCCGCACCTGGTTGACTGAGCCTTCGACCGTCGTGACGCGCTTCTCGACGGCATCGGTCTTGGTCTCGTTGGCGGTGACGCGGGTGTCGAGCTTGCCGACGGCGACCTTGGCGTCCGTGGCTGTCGCCTTGGCGTCGGCGGCGGTAATTTTGGCGTCGTTGGCCGTCGTCTTGGCATCGGCCGCGGTCTGTTCGACTGCGGTCACACGCGTGTTGAAACCGGCGACAGCCTGGGTCGCAGCCTTTGCCTCGGTCTTGGCTTCAAGTGCCGTCGTCCTGGCGTCGATGGCGGTCGACTTTGCCTCGTTGGCCGTTGTCTTGGCATCGGCTGCCGTCTGTTCGACGGCTGCGACCCGGGTGGTCAATCCAGTGACGGCCTGCGTTGCAGCTTTTGCCTCGGTTTTTGCGTCATTGGCGGTGGTTTGCGCCTGGGTGATGCGGGTGTCGAATTGATCGACCTTGGTTTCAATTGCGGTGACGCGATTTTCGACACTGCCGATGCGCGTATCCTGTTGCGCAACCTTGGTCTCGACGGAGCCGACCCGCGTGTCGATGGCGGCGACCTTGTTCGTCACCGTCGTGACATCGGATTTGAGGGTGCCGACATCAGCCTTGAGGGTCGTGATGTTGCCTTCCGCCGTCGACATGCGTGATTTGAGGCTGGAGAGATCGACGTCGGTTGCGCCGGCGCGATTTCTGAGGTCGGTGATGTCGGTCGTATTGGTTTGGGTCTGACGTTGCAATGCTCCGCCGTCGCTGGCGAGATTGCCACTGGCATCCGTCGTCACGAGGCCGGTCGGGCCGGATTGCGCGGCCGTACTTGCCGCCGACGGAATGCCGGACATGGTGACGGTTTGAGTGTTCGAGCCGATGGCCACCTGGTTGGCGCGGGCCGTGCGAGCATCTGTTCCGATGGCGACGGAATTGGCCTGTGCCGCGCTTGCCCCGTTGCCGAGCGCGATGGCGCCGACGCCGGCCGCAGCACTGGTTTCGCCGATTGCGATGGCGCGCGTGCCGGTCGCCTGGGCATTGCGCCCGAGCGCGACACCGTCGGTCGACGTCACAGAGTTTTCACCAACTCCCGTGCCGCCGCCCGAAGCTCCTGCGCCGACGGCAACGGCACCCTTGGCGGTCGCTTTTGCCGACTGCCCAAGCGCGGTCGCGCCGATGGCGTTGGCGGTGGCGCCGTTACCGTATGAAGACGCGCCGTCAGCCGTCGCCTGCGACGCACTCCCGGTCGCAGTCGCCTGCTTGCCGGTCGCCGCCGCGCCTTGTCCGAACGCGGTCGATTGCGCCTGAGTGGCTTGAGCGTTGCGTCCGATGGCGACCGAATCGGCCCCTGTCGCCGCTGACCCGGCGCCGTTGGCCGTTGATCCGGTGCCAGTTGCCTGTGAATCCGTGCCGATGGCGGTCGAGAAATCACCCCCGGCGCGCGCGAGAGCGCCGCTTGCTGTGCTGCTCTGCCCGGTGGCGCGTGAGGCGCGGCCGATCGCCGTCGAGTTGTCCCCACGTGATTGAGCGTCGTTGCCGATTGCCGTTGCGTTCACGCCCTCGGCGGTCGCCGTGTTGCCGACGGCGGTCGTGTTGGTGCCGAGAGCTTTCGAACTGCCCCCGATGGCGACCGCATTGTTACCGAGAGCTTCCGATGACGTGCCGATCGCGGTCGAGTCGCTGCCGGATGCCGTTGCGGCGCCGCCGATCGCAGTCGCGTTCTGCCCGTCGGAGCGCGCATACGAGCCGATCGCCGCCGCATTGTTCGCCGTCGCCTTGGCGAAGAAGCCGAACGCGGACGAATACGCGCCGGTTGCCTGGGTCTGTGTGCCGAGTGCGATCGAGCCAGTGCCACTGGCTGTCGCGTTTTCGCCACATGCCAGGGCCAGTCCGTTGGCCGACGCATTGCCGCCAAGTCCGGCGCCGCCATACTGCTGGCAGATGAATTGTGCCTGCGCTCCACTTGCGCCGAGAATCGACGATAACGTCAGCGAGGTCGCGAGCGCCGCGAAGCTGGTCGTCGCTTTTCGATTCGGCAAAATCTTGAAAGATGCATAAGCTGTCGACATGATACGGTCCTGACGCGGAACAAACAGGGATATTCGCTGGGTGACACCAGGCTTCGCTTTTTCAACTTAAGCGCGAATATTCGTGTTTTACACCTGAACCGGTTAGCGGAACGTTAACACCACGTACTTTAAAAGCGTGCGTTGTGTGTCATTTCGGGATTTGGGGTGTGTTGTGCGTGGACGTTGACGAAGATGTTTTTCCACAGCCGCCGCAATAATTCGAGTGTGGCTCGGCCATCGCACGGCGCTGCCACAGGTCAGACGAAATCTCGTGCGAACTAAAGTAGCGTTTAGACGTTTGCGGGTTAGCGCAAATTTTGGTCGACAAACGTGGTCGGGACGCGTGTTCGGCCGGGCGTGCTGGGCCGGATGTGGGCGGGGAGAGTGAGTGATGGGCGGTATGGACATCCAAGGTCTGCTCGCGAAATTTCAGTCCATGATCACTGGCAACGCGCTGTTGCTGGCTGGATGTTTGCTGTCGCTGCTGCTGTTCACGCGCACGCGCTTCTACAAGCGGCTGTCTCGCGTTTTGGAAGACATGTTGTTCACAAACTGGCGGCTCGGACTGCTGGCTGCGACCGGCATCATCCTGTCGTGTGCGTCCGGATGGACAACGTGGGATGGTATGCGCAACTTTACCGGCGAGCCTATTTTGTCCGGCATGGTCACTTTCGGCATTCAAGGCGTCATGTTGATCGTGGCGTGGTTGATCGGCGAGAGTTTCGCCACGGGTATGAGTCAGCGCACCAAGGTGTTCGCGGATCGTGCCGGCGGTGTTTCAGGCGGGCATCGTGTCAATCTAGCGGTTGCCGTCGGACTTTT
>JANOAW010000261.1:0-2794 GCA_031411355.1 Hyphomicrobiaceae bacterium
CCGCGCCCGGCCATATCCATCCGCTGATCGGCGGCATCGCCATGTTGTGCATTGCTGTCGGCGCCGGTGCCTCGGGCGCGCTCAACATGTGGTACGATGCCGATATCGACGCCCACATGCAGCGTACGGCCGCCCGTCCCATTCCGCGCGGTCGTATCACCGCCGACGAAGCGCTCACATTCGGCACCGTGTTGTCGATCTTTTCCGTCATGGTGCTCGGCGTCACGGTCGGCCTTGCCGCCGGGGCCCTGCTGGCCCTCACCATCGCCTTCTACCTGTTCGTCTACACGATGTGGCTCAAGCGTCGCACGGCACAGAATATCGTCATCGGTGGCGCGGCCGGCGCGTTTCCGCCGATGATCGGGTGGGCTGCCGTGACGGGTGGTGTTTCGCTTGATTCAATTCTCTTGTTCGCGCTCATCTTCTTCTGGACGCCGCCACATTTCTGGGCCCTCGCCCTGTACCGCTGCCGCGACTACGAGCGTGTGGGCGTGCCGATGTTGCCGGTCGTCGCCGGCCCTGACGAGACGCGACGCCAAATCGCAATCTATACCGCGATCCTGGTGCCGGTGGCGCTGGCGCCGGCATTCACGGGCCTCGGCGGCACGGCGTATCTTGTCGTTGCCCTGATGGCGAATGCCGCGTTCGGTTGGTTCGTCTGGCAGGTCTACACGCATCGGGACGGTCGCGATGCGGATGCGCACGCCAAGCGTCTGTTCCTGTTCTCGATCGCGTATCTGTTCCTACATTTCGCCGTTCTCCTGGCTGAACGGCTCGTTGCGATGGTGCTAGGATGAGCCCGCGCAAAAGTGACAAGCCCGTATCATCCGGCGTCGGCGCAATTCCACGCGCGATCATTCTCGGCGTCGGCTGTGTCATCTGGGTCGCAGCCTACGTGTCGGGTTTGCCCAAGTGGATCTCAACCCTCGTCGCGATTGGGGTCGGCTTGTTCTTCATGGTCGACCACAACATCCGCACCATGTCGGGTCTGACGGAAGCCAAGCGACGCGAGCGGACCCGCAACCTCGCCATAGCGCTCGCGCTTGGTGGCATGGCGCTGTTGTTCTATCTGGCAACGATGGTGCGCCTCGGCCCGAATGTGTTCAACCGGCCGATGTGAGGGCAGGTGAAATCGGTCGGCCAGAACTTTGACGGCCAGAACTTTGACGGCCAGCACTTTAACGTGTGTTGTGTGGTCAACTGAAGTGCTTCATGTCTCCGCAAGGCGATACGACCAATATCTGATCAATCACTTGGGGGGGCCGTGCGCGTGGCGACCCAGGTCGTTGCGCTGAGACCGTGGGTTTTTGAATTTTTCAGTGGTGGATGGGGTTGGGTTCGAACCAACGTAGGCATAAGCCAGTAGATTTACAGTCTACCCCCTTTAGCCGCTCGGGCACCCATCCAAACTATCCAGCCGCAAGGGATCGGCAAGACATCACGCCCGGCCGTTGCCGGCCGGGCGTTGTGAGCGGTTTATGGGCGAGGACCGCCGCCGCTGTCAATGTCATTCAGGCGGCCCGTGCCCGTGTCATTGTGCGCGATGACGATCGTCTTATTTCGCGAAGGCGCGCGCATAAACCTGTGGGTCGGAGCCGACCGGAACGACGCCGGTCTTGGCGTAGAGATACATGTGGCTCTTCAAAATGCCGCTCATGATCGACTGGAGCGTGATCGAGACGATCATATAGAGCGCTGTGAGCGCGCCGAATGTGATCGCGGTTGCAGGCGAACCGCCGCCGCTGTTGTTCAACATGAACAGCGATACGCCAAGGCCGATCATCGAAACCAGACCGGCCAAGTGCAATGGCCACAAAGCCCAGAAGGTCGAGAATTCAGCACCGGCCGTCTCACCCCAGCGTGCCTTCAACAGGCTCGCCGACTGTTTCAACGCCGTGATCGGACCGACCCGTTCCACAGCCAGAACCGGGGCCACGAAATAGATGGTGGCAGCCCAGGCTGTTTCCAGCAGCGACCCAAAGATCCAGCCGACCCAAGACAGGTATTCGTCGAGGACATTTTTCAACATGGCGAGCAGGATGCCGATGGTGGCTGCGAAGGCCGACCAGGCGAAAATGTAGGGCAGGCGGCGCATGGCGCCGAGGAAGCCCGCGCGCAACGAAATCTCACCGGTCAATTCGCGGGATAGCACCGTCGCGCACAGGGCGACGTTGAAGAACGTCGCGACGAACGCAAGCGTCAGGTACAAGCCGAAGCCCCATGCGAGCGGCAAAAGCGATCCCGCGCCGGTGGTATTCCAGCCGTTCGCATTGGTTTCCACCATGATGCCGAACAGTTGGGGTTTCAGAAACGCCCCGGTCGCAATGGCAACCAACAGGGCAATGAACGTCACGGCCGAGAGGAGCGGGAAGACGACGAGTTTGGGATGCTGCTTCATGAGCGCGAAGGCTTCGCGCCCGAGCGCCATGCCGTTCGCGCCTCGCTGGATGGTCTTGTCGAACATGAGACGGTCCTTTCCGTGAGCCGACAAATTACTTAGCCTGACTACAATGAACCCACTGTTACTCAGGGAACACGTACTGCGGGAACAAGGCTTTACTCTGACGATGACGATAACGACTGCGGCGACGCACTCGGCAAGGGGCGTGAACGTCCCAGATGCCGATCGGCTGGCCGAAGACTTGGCCAAAGACTTGGCCGAAGGCTTGGTCAAAGACTTGGCATGAGACGCGGTTTAGCGCCATGGTCCCCTTCAAACGCGTTGGGGGATCGACATGAGCGGCACGAGCGCTTCGGCGGCAGAGCTTCAAAAGCTCGAAGAAGAGCTCGATGT
>JANOAW010000262.1:0-4479 GCA_031411355.1 Hyphomicrobiaceae bacterium
CCGAGCACACGACCGCCGGCAAACGTCGCCTTGCCCGTCGAACTGCGGCGCGGCCGCGCCAACCGCACCTTGATCATGGGGGCTTCCACGATGGTGCCGACGTTCATGCGATAAGGCTGAGCGAGCCTGGGATGGGCGAGCCGGAGATGTCCGTCGTCGGTCTCGCGCAGTCGAGCGAACCGCTCGTAGGCCTTGAGCGCATAGCCGCCCGTTGCCACGAACTGCACCACTCTATCGAACGTCTTTCGGGCGAGATTTGAATAGGGTGCCGCTGACAAAACCTCGTTGTAGAGATCGTCCGGTTTGAAAGGACTTGCACAGGCCCGGCCCCAGACGTGTTGCGCCAGCACATCAAGCGCACCGGTACGAGACTGCACGGCATCTTGTGCGCCCGCGTGCGCCGCCTCCAGCGCCGCTCGGCACTCGAGCACCTCGAAGCGGTTGGACGGCACCAGGATCGCGCGAGATGGTTCATCGAGCCGGTGATTGGCCCGACCCACCCGTTGGATCAACCGGCTCGCGCCCTTGGGGGCGCCGATATTGATCACCAGATCGACGTCGCCCCAATCGATGCCGAGATCCAGGGTCGAGGTGGCGACGACAGCCCGCAGTTTGCCCGCGGCCATGGCAGCTTCGACCTTCCGGCGTTGTGTGACGTCCAGCGAACCGTGGTGGAGCGCGATCGGCAACGTGTCTTCGTTGAGACGCCAGAGTTCTTGGAATACCAGTTCTGCTTGGCTGCGCGTGTTGACGAACAGCAGTGCCAGCCGGGCGGTCTTCAAGATTTCGTACACGGCCGGCATCGCATAGCGCGTGGTATGGCTCGCCCACGGCAGTGGTTGATCCGTTTCGAGGATGGTAATGTGCGGATCGGCGCCGCCGCGCACCTGCACGATGTCGCCGAGATGGACAACGGTCGCGTCGCCCGACTGGGCCTGCACGTAGGCGCGCAATTCACTCGGTCGCGCGACCGTCGCCGACAGCCCGGTAATGGCCATATCGGGCGCCAAGGCGCGCAGTCGCGCCAAGCCGAGCGCCAGAAGATCGCCGCGTTTGGATGCGGCCAGCGAATGCAGTTCGTCCAGCACGACACGCTTCAGACCCCGAAACGTATGCGTGGCGTCGTCATGGCTCAACATCAACGCGATCTGTTCTGGCGTCGTCAGGAGCATCTGCGGGGGGCGTGCACGTTGACGTTGCTTTCGGGCGTGCGATGTATCCCCCGTGCGCGTTTCGATGGACACGCCGAGGCCCATCTCGGTAACCGGCGTCATCAGATTGCGCTGGACGTCGGTTGCCAAGGCTTTCAGCGGCGAAATGTACACGGTGTGCAACGTGTCCGGGGCCGCGTCGCCATCCAGTGCGACCAGGCTCGGTAGAAACCCCGCAAGTGTCTTGCCGGCGCCGGTCGGTGCGATGAGCAGAGTCGATCGGCCATCCGCGGCTTTCTGGAGCATCGCCAGCTGATGCGGACGCACAGACCAGCCGCGACGCGCGAACCAATCATCGAAGCGTTTTGGCAACAGCGGTTTGCGGGACGAACCCATTCGGCCTAGGTTTCCTTTGCGGCGTCATGATCCACCGACGAGGCAGTGCCGTAAATGCACACAGGTGGGAAGGACGTCACGATGCAGCGCATGAAGATCGCAGTGGCCGGGGCGGGCATTGCCGGTATGTCGGCCGCATGGCTGCTGGCCAAAAACCATGACGTCACGCTGTTTGAGCGGGATGCGCGCATCGGCGGTCATTCCAACACGGTTGACGTGCTCACACCCGAAGGCCACATCCCCGTCGATACCGGCTTCATCGTCTACAATCACGCGAGCTATCCCAACCTCGTCGCCTTGTTCGCTCATCTCGGTGTCGAGACGGCGGCGACGCAAATGGGCTTTGCGGTATCGCTCGACGACGGCCGCTACGAATATGCCGGTGGAGCCGGCATCCGAGGGCTCTTTGGCCAGCCATCCAACGCCTTGGATCGCGATCACTGGCGCATGATATTCGATATACGGCGTTTCTTTCGCGATGCGAGCGACCTTGATCGGGCTGGCGTCGATGCGCACGAATCGCTCGGCGACTGGTTGGCCAAGCGCGGCTACTCACGGCCGTTCATCGATCATCATATTCTACCCATGGCGGCGGCGATCTGGTCCGCGCCGCCATCGGCTCTGTTGGCCTATCCGATCGCAGCATTTGCCAGGTTCTTCGCCAATCACGGCCTGCTGCAAGTGCGCGACCGACCACCGTGGCGCACCGTCGTCGGCGGTAGTCGAACATACATCGACAAACTCATGGCCGATTTCGGCGGCGAAATCCGTTCCGGATGCGCGGTTCGGCAGGTCGAACGCCGCGCCGATCGGGTCGACATCACGCTCGGCTGCGGCACCCGACAGCAGTTCGATCATCTGGTCGCAGCCGGACACGCCGATGACGCCGTCGCCATGCTCGCCGATGCGGACACGGATGAAAAAGATCTGCTGTCGGCCTTCAGCTATCAAACCAACACGGCCGTGCTGCATCGCGACCAAGGCTTGATGCCGCGCCGGCGCGCCGTCTGGTCGAGCTGGAATTATGTCGGCGCACCGGGTCTCGACCAAGTCTGCGTCAGTTATTGGATGAATGCGCTGCAGCCGCTGAAAACCAAGTCCGACATCTTCGTCACCCTCAATCCACTGAATGCTACTGCGCAGGGCACCGAAACGGCACGGTTTCGCTATGCGCATCCTGTGTTCGACGCAGCCGCGCTTTCAGCACAGCGCCACCTGTGGCGGCTTCAAGGGCGCCGTCGCACGTGGTTCGCCGGTAGCTACTTCGGTTCCGGATTTCACGAAGACGGTTTGCAGGCGGGTCTCTGGGTAGCCGAACAGTTGGGCGGCGCACGTCGGCCGTGGTCGGTCGAGAACGAATCGTCACGCATTTATGGCGGTGTTCCGAAGATCGCTCCACCGGCACGCGAGGCCGTGGCATGAGGCCGCCCTCGACATCGTCGGCCGCCCTGATCTGCCGCGGCGACGTCGTGCACAAGCGCTTGCGACCGACCCGGCATGCGATGCGCTATCGCGTGTTTTCGCTCCTGATCGATGTCGACCGCATCGACGAAGCCGTCCGGGATTGCGTCTGGTTTTCGCATGATCGCTTCAATCTTCTGTCGCTCCGGACACGCGATTTCGGCGATGGGCGGGCTGACGATCTGGCGGCCGATGCCCGTCGCATGTTCACGCAGGCAGGCCACGTGACCGACGGTTGCCGCGTACTTCTGCTCGCCTATCCGCGCGTTCTGGGTTTCGCTTTCAATCCGCTCTCGGTGTTTCTTCTGCTGGACGCCGACGAGCGCCTGCGTGCTGTCATCTACGAAGTATCGAACACCTTCGGCGAACGCACACGTTATGTCGTCAATGCAGGCGCGAGCCATGATGGCGTCTACGCGCAGAGCACGGACAAGACGTTGTACGTCTCGCCGTTCACGCCCCGCCGCGGGCAGTACAGCTTCCGCATCGCCATCGACGACCAGCGGGTCCTCGTCGCCGTTCTGTTGCGGGACGACAAGGGCGCACTTCTGAAAACGCGTTTCGTTGGCTTTTCCCGGCCATTGACCAGCGCGGCGGCCGCGGCAGTCGTCGCAGCCTACCCGCTCTTGGCGCTGAAAGTCGTCGTCGGCATTCACTGGGAAGCCCTGAAACTGTGGTGCAAGGGCGTGCCGCTGGTCCAGCGCCACATCTCGCCACGCTATTCAGAGCAGGTCTGCGATCCCGCCAGCACCGCAATGAAAGCTCCTCATGTCTGAGAACGACGCCGTCGGCCGGCGCATAGATCTGCCGTCGCCAAATCTCGCTCGCCGGCGAGATCGATCGATCTTGTCCCTGTGTCGCCGGGCCACACGAGACTTGACCGCGGGTCGCCTGCGCTTAACCTTGCCATCCGGCGAAAGTGCCGTGCTCGGCCGGGGTGGCGCTGACGGCGCGCTCGCGGCCGTGACCTGCAAGAATTTTCGCGTATTCTGGAAAGCGCTGCGTCGTGGCTCGATTGGTTTCGCCGATGCCTACATGGCGGGCGATGTCGACACACCCGACTTGGCCGCGGTGTTTCGCTTCTTTCTGGCCAACAAAGCGGACCTCGGGCGCGCCGGTCGCGGGCATTTCAAAGTCCGGCTCGGCGACACGATGTGGCACAAGACGCGCGACAACTCGCGACACGGCAGTCGCCGCAACATCGCAGCGCACTACGATCTCGGCAACGCGTTCTATAGCGCGTGGCTGGATCACTCGATGACCTATTCGAGCGCCATGTTTGCCGGCACGGACGACACGCTAGAGGCCGCTCAGACACGTAAACTCGATGCCATCGTTGCAGCGCTCGACTTGAAACCCGGCATGCGCGTGCTCGAAATCGGCTGTGGCTGGGGAGCACTCGCCGTACGACTGGCGCAAGCCGGCGTTCATGTGACGGCTGTCACCGTCAGTCGCGAGCAGCTGGCGTACA
>JANOAW010000263.1:0-1782 GCA_031411355.1 Hyphomicrobiaceae bacterium
CAGGATGTCCGCGACCTTCGCGGGATCTTTCAGCACCGTCTCAGCACCAGGGTGAAAATAGATTTCCGTGAGCTGCGTGGACGGCTATGGCGGCGACGCACTGCGCCTTCTGCACAGCTCGCATCGCCTCATCGATGAAACACTGCGCGACGACGTCGAAGCCAACCGCTTGTTTCTTGATCTGTTGACCTCGAAGAACAACGCCGAGGCGACGCTGAGGCGCATGAACGAGGCCGGTGTTCTTGGCCGCTTCGTGCCAGAGTTCGGCCGCATCGTCGCGATGATGCAGTTCAACATGTACCATCACTACACCGTCGATGAGCATCTTCTCCGCACGATCGGTGAACTTACCAGCATCGAGGACGGCGCGGTCGCCGACGCATTGCCGCTGTCGACCGACATCATCAAGACGATCCAGAGTCGCCGCGCGCTGTATGTCGCAGCCTTCCTGCACGACATCGGCAAAGGCGCACCAGAGGATCATTCGATACTGGGCGCACGCATCGCGCGACGTCTCGGTCCACGCTTCGGCCTGGCGCAGAACGAAACCGAGACGGTCGTCTGGCTGATCGAGCAGCACCTCACGATGAGCACCGTGGCGCAGAGCCGTGATCTTGCCGACCCCATGACCATTCGCGCCTTCGCCGATATCGTCCAGACCCCGGAACGATTGAAGCTGCTGCTGTTGCTGACCGTCGCTGACATTCGCGCGGTCGGCCCCGGCGTCTGGAACGGTTGGAAAGGTCAATTACTCCGCACACTGTATCACGAAACCGAACCGCTTCTGACCGGCGACATCACCCTTGGTGCACCGTCGCAACGCGTGGCGGCCGCCGAACATGCGTTCCGCATTGCGGCATCTGGTGAGGCCGGCATCGATGCCGAAGCTTTCATTGCCCGACAGTATGCCGATTATTGGCTCAAGACCAACGCCGTGAAGCAAGTCGAGCACGCACGACTGGTGACACGAGCCCGCGACGAAAGCATCGACATCGCGACCAGCGTCGTCACCTCACGGTTCAAGGACGTCACAGAATTGTCGATTTTCGCGCCCGATCATGCGCGCTTGTTGTCGTTGTTCGCCGGCGCCTGCGCCGCCGCTGGAGCCAACATCGCAGGCGCCTACGTGTCGACGACCCGCGACGGCTATGCGCTCGACACCTTCCTCCTCAATCGAACGTTCGTCGACGATGCCGACGAGATCCGGCGCGGTGAACGCATCGCCTCGACCATCAAGAGCGTTCTCGACGGCAAGCAACGGCTGGCTCAACTTCTGGCCAAGCGGGAAGAAGCCAAACCGCCGCCGCGTGCCTTCGCCGTGGCGCCGGAAGTGATCGTCGACAACGCGCTGTCGGAACGTTTCACGGTCCTCCAGATATCAGGGCTCGATCGGCCCGGGCTTCTTTACGATTTGACCAGCGCGGTGTCGGATCTCAATCTCGATATCGGCTCGGCGCACATCACCACCTTCGGCGAGAAAGCCGTCGACGTTTTCTACGTCACCGATCTCACCCAGAAGAAGATCGTCAATCCCGCGCGGGAAAAAGCCATCCGGGAACGGTTGACTGCCGCGCTGACGCTGTCGACGTGAACACGCCCGTCAGCGTTCCTTGGGGTCGAGGGCGTCGCGCAGGCCGTCGCCGAGCAGATTGAACGACAAGACGGTCAAAAAGATCGCGACGCCGGGATAGATCGCCATCCATGGCGCTTGGGTCAAAAACCTTTGGGCGGTGTTCAGCATCGAGCCCCATGACGGCGCCGGCGGCTGCTGGCCTAATCCGA
>JANOAW010000264.1:0-4902 GCA_031411355.1 Hyphomicrobiaceae bacterium
GATTGCCGACGCGAACGCCCACGGCACATGCGTGCCCATGCCGAGGCGTCGAGCTGAGACATACAGCTTCGTCCACCACAGCAGGATCGATGTGGTGAGGAAGAAGCCGGCCAGCAGCCACCAGCCACCCTCCGACATCGGCGGGATCGACAGGCCATATTTGGCCGGCGGCGGCTCGAGTGCCAGCCAGGGCAGTTGACGGACGAACTGGATCGGATTCCAACCGACCGAGGCGAGCATGTTCATGCCCATGATGCCGACGGCGAGCAATCCCGTGACGAGTGAAGCCAGGCCGAGCGAGCCCAAATAAAACGGGCCGATCTGGGCTTCACCGAAACGCCCGAGCAGCTTGGAAAAGCGCGGTGTGCCAAAGCGCGGGTAGATCGGCGTGGTCACCGGCACACCCGCTTCGGGATGGCCGACGATCTGCACGCGTGTAAAGATGTTCTGATAACGTGGCATGGTTTCACCTCCTCAGCGCCAGATCGGAAGATTGAGCCACCAGCCCCACCATTCCGGCCAACCGCGCGTCCAATAGGGGCCACTGATGATCATGCACACGGCGCTCCAGAACCCGGCGTTGAGCGAGAGCAGAAGACCGAGCCTGTGGATACCAAGAGTGCCGACGGAGTAGCCGATGGCGTCGCGAAAAAACGTGTTTTCATGGTCGGGCGTCTTTACCGTCTCGCCCTTCGCCGGGTTTGCAGCCGACAGGATGAGCGCGCCGTGCAACGACAATGCGAGGGTGGTCGTGAAGAAGAACGTCACCGCGATCATGTGCGCGGGATTGTAATGGAAATGCAGGTATTGATAGCCGACGTTGGACACCCAATCGAGATGGCTCATGATGCCGTACGGAAACCCGTGGCCCCAGGCGCCGAGCAGAAATGGCCGAAAGACAACCAGGGTGAGGTAGGCAAAGATCGCGACGCCGAACGCGGCGGGGACGTGGTAGCCGATGCCCAGTTTACGGCAGATTTCGACCTCGCGCAGTGCCCACGACACGAACGCGCCGGTGGCGCAGATGGTGATCACCTGCCACAGGCCGCCTTCGGCGAGTGGTGCGAGCGCCAGCCCATACCGCAGGTCGGGCGGCGCGATACTGATCTGCCAGATGTTCCAGGTTGGCCCAATGGCTGCGCCGTAAAGCACCAGCCCCGTGCCGAGCAGCGTGAAAAACGCCGTCGTGACACCGAAAAATCCAACGTAGAACGGGCCTATCCAGAAATCGAACAGATCTCCGCCGAGGAGGGTACCGCCGCGGACACGGTATTTGCGCTCGAAGTTCAACATCGCCATGGCCGGCTCCTCCCGTTCATGTGCCGAGCATTCTGCTCGCTATCGAAGTTTGCGAAAATCGGTGCGGATGGCGGAGGAGAAGTCGACTGCCGCCAGCCGCACCGGCGGACGTCAGCCGAACGTGACGCGCGTCGCAGCCCAGGGGGCTGCGGGCGTCGGCACGTGGATCTCCGCTTTCTTCAGCGGCGTATGAGTTCTCGCTGCGGGGCCGGCGAGCCAATTGTAGCGCTCGGTGGACAGCAGGATGAAGTGAATGCCGAAGGCGAGCACACCGAGGAAGATGTACAACGCCGTCAAGAACTGGATCGGATGTATCCAGAGCCAGACTCGATGCATGGGAACGCTCCTTGTGTTGGGCTGATGGCTGCTGCGAAAACGTGGTGGAGCCGCGCCGGAGCAGGAGCATCATGGGTGTTTCAGCCGACGTTGATCCAGGGACGCCACATCCACATCAGAAGGTGTGCGACCAGCGCGATGCCGACGAACACCATCATCATCGATATGAAGTAGCCGTGAAATTCCGTCGCTTCCTGTTCGGTGATCCCCGACCTGTTCGGGGGCCTGTCTGGTGAGGCCATGAAACGTCTCCACATGTGGGCGTCAGCCCAAGACCGCGCGACCTGCGCGGCAAGGTCGATGCAGGCGGGTCGCCCCCGCGAGCATCTTCATGTGTGGCCGGCCACACACGAAGCTCTTAAAAGTCAGCCCATGAAGGCGTAGGGCACAGCCGCCCCCGCCAGTTCACGCGCTTCCTTGAAAATCGAGGGCGCAGGTCCCGTGCGCTTGCGCAGCATCAACGCCGAGACGAGTCGCATGACGACGACGGCTGGCAGCAGCACGATGAAGCTGACCGCATAGATGAGGCCGAATTCGACCCGCTGGCCGCGGCGGGAACGGCGACGCATCGCGTCGGTTGGGTCGGTGTCGGTCGGATGGATGGTTTGCGGCATCATGATCCTCCTGCTTCAAGTGTCGTCAGGCGGCACGTCCAGTTGCGAATGCGCCTTGAGCGGCGATGAGATGGGTATGTGAAACGCGTGTCGCGCCGTCGCGCCGGGCCACGGCTTCAGCGCCGTCACGCAAACGCTTTGCTGCTGATATGCGCACGAGCACCGGCTGGGCCTCGACCATCTCGTCGAGTAACGTGCGCGCATCGTCCGACCACGCCAGTTCGCGATGCAGTCGTGACGGCGTCGCCTCGACGGCGTCGAGATCGCGTGCCAGCGGGAGAATGTGGAACAGCGCATCGAACAGGGCGTTGCAAACTTCCTGCACGAGATACGTTGCGCCGGCATAACCCATGAACGGCGTGCCGGTATGTCGGCGGATAATCGCACCTGGGAAAGACGCAGGAATATAGATCGAGCGGCCACGCGCCTCGGCCACGTACATGCGCTCGTTGAACGAGCCGAACAGAATGAGCGGCGGCGTTGCGGCGATGTGCGCTTTGATGGCGGCGTTGTCGGTCTTGTCGCCCGCTTTGCGCGCAATCGCGAACGTGCACGGCAAACCCATGTCGTCGGCGAGAAAATTACGGATGCCGCGTGTGTACGTCTCCGACGCGACGATGCCGAAGCTGGCCGTGGCAAAGAAATCCTGCGTCACCGAACGCCACAGATCCCACAACGGCTTCAGGGTCGTGTGCCGCTCGCGCTCGATGAACGGTTCCGCATCGACACCGGTGATTTCGGCGAGTTTGCGCAGGAATTTCGTCGTCGAATGCAGACCGATCGGTGCCTGCAGATAGGGCACGTCGAGGTTCTCGCACAGCTGGCGACCAAACTCGCGATACAGGCAAACGCTCGCGTCCGCATCGCCGAGGCGCGCCACATCGGCCAAGTGACTGCCGAGCGGAAACTCCATGTTGATGTCGCAGCCGATGCCCTGCACGAGGCGCCGGATCTCGGCCAGATCCGAGGCCATGTTGAAGCTGCCGTAAATCGGCCCGATGATGTTGACCCGTGGCTTTTGTCCCTCGCCGCGTGGCTTTTTCTTCGGCCGTTTGCCGCCTTTCATGCCATGTTCCGTCCACAGCCAGTTGAGTGCGCGGTCGGCGCACTGCCACTGATCTTCGTCGATCGTGCGCGGCAGAAAGCGATGGATGCCGGTGCCCTCTGGTGTCACGCCACCGCCGATCATCTCGGCGATCGAACCGGTCACCACGACGCTCGGCAGCGAGGCATCGAGTGTCTTGTGGGCGCGGCGCATGGCGCCTTCGGTGCCGTGCTGGCCGAGCTCTTCTTCCGACAGTCCCGTGACGACGATCGGCAATTCGTGAGGCGGCAGCGCGTCGGTGTAGTGCAGTACGGACGTGACCGGCAGATTTTCGCATCCGACGGGGCCGTCGATGACGACCTGGAGGCCTTTGACGGCGGTGAACGCGTAGACTGCGCCCCAATAGCCGCCGGCCCTGTCGTGATCGAGGACGAGCATCAGATGGGCTCCTCGACAGCTTTGCGGGCAGCGTTTTTCATTGCAGCCGCCAAGGTGCGCTTGCGAAACTCCGGCCGATCCTGTGGAACATCGGACCAGACGCCAGCATTGTTGCCTTTGCCGGTTTCACCGAAGAACGCGCTCATGGCATCGAAGCGCCCCTTGTTGGCGATCGCCGCGTTGACGACCTCAGCGAGGGAGCCTGCGCCAGCGGCGCCCATCAAGGGACGGGCCGAGACGAGATTGGTGAAATAGAGCGATGGAACCGACAATTCCTTGGCCTTCTGAACCACCGGCGTCGTGCCGATCGCGAGGTCGGGTTTGAACGCGCGCAGCGCTGCGAGGTCCTGTTCGAGCGACGCCCGAAACGTCACTGTAACGCCTTTGGCTTCGAGCCAGGCACGATCGGGGTCCGACCACCGCGTGCGCGCACACGCCGTGCCGACGTAGTCGACCACAGCCCCACTCTCGATCAGCAGTCGCGCCACCAGCAACTCCGATCCTTCGTAACCTGACAGCGTGATGCGACCCTTTATCGGGTTGCGTGCCAGCGCCGCCTTGATCATCGGCAGCAGTTTCGCCTTGGCGGCATCGGCTTTGTCGGCTGAGACGTTGGCTGCTGCGGCGATGGTGTCGATCCAGGCGGCGGTGCCGTCGACGCCGACCGGTGCCGATCCGACGACGGGACGGCCGGCGGCCTCGAATTCACGCACGCTCGCCGTATAGAAGGGGTGGATCGCACCGACGGCGACGCAATCGAGTGCTGCGTACAAATCGCGCCACTCGCGTGTCGGCACAGCTGGGCCGGCTGCGAGACCGAGCGGCTCGAGCATCATGCCAATGCCGACCGGATCGGCTGGAAACATTTCGCCGATCAGGGCGACGGTCGGCCGCTCACTGACGCCGCCACGAGGCGCCTGCACGGCGCCGCTTTCAGCTTCCCGGCGCGCGTAGGCGAGCATGGCGCCTGCCAATACATCTTTGGCCTCGGCATGGGTCGGCACACCGAAACCCGGCACGTCGATGCCGATGATACGGACACCGTTGATGACTTTGGGCAGGATTTGCAGGGGCACGCCCGACGCCGTGGGGACACAGAGATTGATGATGACGATGGTGTCGTACAGCTCGGGATCGGCGAGCTTGAACACGGCATCGCGAATGTCTTCG
>JANOAW010000265.1:0-2985 GCA_031411355.1 Hyphomicrobiaceae bacterium
GTTCCGCCTCGCGCCCGTGACGCTCATGGGGAAATCGCTGTCACGCGAGGGCGGCGGCCATAATCCGATCGAGCCTGTGCGGCTCGGCTCGGTGGTCGTGACGGGGCCGTCGTGGAGCAATTTCGAAGACGAGTTCAAGGCCCTGATCGCGGCCAAGGGTGCCGTCGAGATCAAATCGGCAAGCGAGCTCGCGCCGACCATTATCCGACTCCTGACAGCGCCCGACGAGCTCGCCGCCGTGAGACGCAATGCTGAGCACGCCTTGTCCGGCTTGACGGGTGCGCTCGCCAAAAGCGTCGACGCGCTGCTTCACCTTCTGCCATCACCGGCGGATGCCGACCAGCACATCGGACGCCTCCATGCCCGTCGGTGAGCCGTCGTGGTGGTATGCACCCGAGCGTCGGCTCGCACGCGCGTTGCTGTTTCCGCTCGCAGCCGCTTACGGCGCGATCTCCGGCCGCCGCATGTTGCATCCCGCCACCTATCACTCGACATTACCGGTCATCTGCGTCGGCAATTTCACGGCAGGTGGCACGGGCAAGACACCTTTGACGGCCGCCATCGCAGCGCACCTCGTCACCCAAGGGGCCGCCCCCGCGATCCTGACCAGGGGGCACGGCGGCCGCATTGTGCAACCGCATTGGGTCGATCCTGCTCGCGATCGCGCCGCCGATGTCGGCGACGAACCGCTGCAGCACGCCTCGATCGCGCCGACATTGGTGTCGGCCGACCGCACAGCCGGTGCACGTGTCATCGAGGCCGATCTGCGCGCCTTCAGCCACATCCTGATGGACGACGGCCTGCAGAATCCGGCCCTCGCCAAATCGCTGCGCATCGCCCTGGTCGACGGCGAACGCGGGATCGGCAACGGCGCTGTCATACCTGCCGGGCCCTTGCGCGCGCCGATGTCGACGCAATTCGGTGCGGTCGATGTCATCGTCGTCAATCACGGCTTCTCCTTGATGTCTGGCCCCTCGGAGCAACCGGCTGCCCTCGCGGGGTTTGCCGGAGCTGTATTCGACGGCACGATTTCGCCCGACGGCAAGACGTCATGGCTTGCCAGCGCCCCCGTGATCGCGTTCGCCGGCATCGGTGCGCCGCACAAGTTTTTCCGCATGCTCGACGACCTCGGCGCAAGCATCGTCGAGACCGTGATCTTCAGCGATCATCAGATGTTGGAGGAGGCGGACGCACAGGCGCTGCTGGATCGCGCGGCTGCCGCATCGGCGGTTCTCGTCACCACGGACAAGGATCTGGCACGCCTCGCGGGCCTCGATGGTGCCCGCGGGCGCTTGCGCATGGGGTCGCGGGCCGTGCCGATCCGCATGACCGTCGCCGATCCGGCTTTCTGGCGCCGGATCGATGCGACCTCGAAGGCACATCGCGGCTGATTTGGTTGTCGCAGGACTTTCGAGTTGGCTGAGCGGGGCGACGAACTGCTCGACACCGACTGCGACCAATGTGTGGCAGCCGGGTTGCTGACAGCGCAGGGCTGACCGTGCAAGGTGGCAGGGCTTCGTTCCGGGATGCCCGCATGACCGCAGATGTCGAGTTGAACAACGTCACGATACGTTTCGGGGCGTTTACGGCGGTCAAGTCCGCCTCCTTCAAAATCAACAGTGGCGAGTTTTTCTCCATCCTCGGGCCGTCCGGATGCGGCAAGACCACGCTGTTGCGGGCAATTTCCGGCTTTCTCGAACCCTCCGAAGGCAGCATTCGCATCGGCGGCACCGACATGGCCGGCAAGGGCGCCAACGAACGACCGACAGCCCTGATTTTTCAGAACTTGGCCTTGTTCCCGTTGATGAGCGTGGCCGACAACGTCGCGTACGGATTGCGGGTGCGCGGCATCGCCAAAGCCGAACGGCTGCGCAAGGCGACCGAATTGCTCAAACTGGTGGCGTTGCCCGATCAAGGGCACAAACGCATCTCGGAACTTTCAGGTGGCCAGAAACAACGAGTGGCCATCGCGCGTGCGCTCGCGGTCGAGCCGAAGGTGTTGCTCCTCGACGAACCGTTGTCGGCCCTGGATCTGCGTTTGCGCCAACACATGCGCAACGAGTTGCGCGCCATCCAGCGGCGCGTCGGCATTACTTTCATCTACATCACGCACGATCAGGGTGAAGCCCTGACCATGTCCGACCGCGTCGCGGTCATGAACGCCGGTGTGGTCGAGCAGATCGGCGACGGCCGATCCGTCTACGATCATCCCGCGACGTCTTTCGTCGCCGGTTTCGTCGGCGAGAACAACGGCATCGAGGGCACCGTCTTCGCGAGCGACGGCGAAACGGCCGAACTCGAGACGCCGCTCGGCCGCTTGAGAGGCCGCGCCAACGGCGCCATAGTGGCCGGCGCCAAGGCACGCTTGTTCGTTCGGCCGGAAGCGCTGCATCTCGCGGCTGACGGTTCACCCGCGAGCCTGCGGGCGGAAGTCACCGCATCGGCGTTCGAAGGCAACGCGACGCACGTATTCTTGACCGGAGCGGGTGGCCGCAAAATAACCATGACGCTCTCGCGGCGCGACGACACCAGCGATGTGACAGCCGGCCGGACGGTCGGTCTCACGTTCGATCCGCGCCAGGCGGTCGTACTCGCGGTCGGGGAACACACGGCATGAAACCGTTGTCCGCCTTCTTCATCTTTATCGTCCCCTTGCTGATCATCGCGGCCTACTGGGTTGCCGCTGTCCGTGACCGACGGGCCGCGCCCGAGCCGCGCGCGCAGACATTCTTTCAGCGCAACGGGTCGCCGGTGTCGGTCTATCTATTGATCGCCGTCGGTTTCTGGGCGCTCATTCTAATCATTTATCCGCTGCTCTATATGGTCGACTACTCCTTCCATCCAAAACTGCCGCCGTCTGCCAAAGGCGGCGAGCGCGACATCTACACGCTCGAGAATTACCGCTATTTCCTGTTCGGGTCGACGCGGTCGACCGCTAACTGGAATGTCACTCACATGTGGGCATTCTGGATCACGATCGCGATG
>JANOAW010000266.1:0-2035 GCA_031411355.1 Hyphomicrobiaceae bacterium
GCCGGCAAAGTCGGCGCTGACTGGGGAGCGTTCGAGGTTTCGGGCCGCGCCAAAGTCAAGGCACTTGCCGACCATGAGGTCTATGGCCTCTCGCCGGAGCAGGTAACACTCTGGCGCACGGCAGCCGAGCCGCTGACCGCCAAGTGGGCCGACAACGTCAAGAAAGCTGGCGGTGATCCGGCGGCTTCCATGGCTGGCCTCAAAGCGGCGCTGGAAAAATACAAAGCCGCGTATTGATCACGAACCGACGCGTCGTCTGTGCCGTGCGACCATCAACACGGTCGCGCGGCGTCACGTCGAATGGGGGAAGCATGTCGACGACGACGCCAGACAAGGCCGACCAGGAATCATCGTCGGTCCTCCCCAAAACCATCGGCGATCGTTTCATCGACGGCATCGAGCTGATTGCAGCGGTCTTCGTCGGCATCGTCGCAGCCGACATCTTCGTGTCGGTGCTTCTCCGCGAGCTGTTCCGAATCCAGATCCCGGACGCCTATGACTTCGGCCGCCTGCTCCTCGGCATTCTGATTTTCTGGGGCATAGCCGCAACCAGCTATCGCGGCGCCCACATCAGCGTCGATCTCGTCTGGTCGGCCGCACCGCCGAAAGCCAAGCGTTGGATCGACGTTTTCGCGACGCTGGTGCTGCTGTTCGTGGTTACCGTACAGACGATCATGCTGTTCGACAAAGTCACGACCACGTATGCCGACAACGTGCTGACCTACGATCTGCGGCTGCCGACATGGCCGTTTTTCCTGGTCGCCTGGATGGGCGATGCAGCGGCAGTGTTGTTGATCGGCATTCGCACCTGGCGATTGGTCACCAGACCCGATGCGCGCGACGGTCACCTATGAAGTCTTGGCACCTATGAAGGCTTGGCACCTCTGAAACGCCAACACTGACACCATTATCGAGCGGGGCGACGACGCACTCATGGACACCGATGCAGTCGCCGTTGCGGGTTTCGTCGCCCTGTTCGCCCTCATGTTGCTACGCGTGCCGGTGGGCATGGCCATGGGACTCGTGGGCGTGACCGGGTTCGGCTATCTCGTCGGCTGGACGCCGGCCTTGAAGTTGATCGGTCAGACGTCGATGCGCACGGTGACCGATTATCAGTTCGGCGTCATCCCGATGTTCTTGCTCATGGGCGCCTTCGTCACCAACTCGGGCATGAGCCGCGAATTGTTTCGCGCAGCGCACGCCATGATCGGCCACCTACGCGGTGGGCTCGGCATGGCGACAGTGGCAGCTTGCGGGTTCTTCGCTGCCATATCCGGGTCGTCGGTGGCAACGGCTGCCACCTTTTCGACCGTCGCCTACCCCGAGATGCGTCGACACAACTATCCCTCCTCGTTCGCGGCCGGCGTGGTTGCCGCGGGCGGAACGCTCGGCGCCATGTTGCCACCCTCCACGATTCTGGCGGTCTATGGCATTCTGACTGAACAGGACATCGGCAAACTCTTCATGGCCGGCGTCTTTCCGGGGCTGCTGGCAGCCCTGATGTACATCATCACCATAGCGCTGATCGGCACGCTCCGACCCGGATTTTTGCCCCGTGGCGCAAAGGCACCGTGGTCCGAGCGACTGGCCAGTATCAAGGACATCTGGGCGCCGGTCGCCTTGTTCGTGTTCGTCATCGGTGGCCTCTACGGCGGTCGGTTCACGCCAACCGAAGCCGGCGGCATGGGGGCCGGCGGCGCTTTCCTGATCGGCGTTTTGCGCGGAAAATTGCCCCGCTCGGCCATCCGGCTTTCACTCCTACAGGCAACCCGCACCGCCGCCGCCGTTTTCACCGTTCTGATCGGCGCACTGCTGTTTAGCTATTTCCTCACCGTCACCCAGACCCCGCAGAAAATCACCGCCTTCCTCACCGGGCTCGGCCTTGGCCCCTACGGCGTGTTGATGCTGATCCTGATCATGTACATCATCCTCGGCTGTCTGATGGACGCTATGGCGATGGTGATCCTGACCGTGCCGATCATCTTCCCGGTCATCAAGGCACTCGGCTTCGATCCGATCTGGTTCGGCGTCATCG
>JANOAW010000267.1:0-4860 GCA_031411355.1 Hyphomicrobiaceae bacterium
GTCGGGCGTGAACTCGCCTTGACCGAAGCAATCAAGATGGCCAACGCCGCCTATTTCTAGGCAATGCGCGCGCTAATCTTCCTGTTGGTCGTCGGCGGTACAGCAACAGTTGCCTTGGCCCAATACGATCGTGACGGCCGATATGTTCCGTCACCGAACGGCGTGCCGCTGGATCCGAATGCGCGCAGCATTCCGATGTATCCAGGTACACCCGGCGGCGCGATCGGAACACCGTCTCTGCCGCGGTCGGCAACGCCTCCGTTACCGGACATTCAACCGTTGCCTCCGCGGGTCGAAACGCCAATTTACTCGCAGCGCCTGCGTTATACGACGCGCAAAAAAACCAGAACCCGCCAGCCTAAAACGCGCCAACCTATCGATTGACCGCGATCCCGCTCAAGTTTCGGCGACTTCACGCTCGGTTGCGCGTGTTGGCTGTGTTTCGGCTAAGCCGGGACCACCGTTGTGGCGGTCGAGGTACATCGACATCTTGGGTTCATCGAGAAGAATGGCTTGCTCGTATGCCCCGTAGCCGTTGAAGCGACCTGCGATGGCCCGGCCGTAGGCGCCGACATTGCCGATCTCCAGATAATCACCCTCGGATACCGTATTCGGCAACAAAAAAGGACCCGGCATGTGGTCTATGCTGTCACACGTCGGGCCCCAGAGCGAGAACGGAACCAAGTGTGACACGTCTGGCGTTGGATGGCCGATCAAATTGACCGGGTAGACCCAATTCAAATGGGCGGCATCGAACAGGGCGCCATACGCGCCGTCGTTGATGTAAAGCTCGTCGCCGCGCCGACCGTCGACACGAACGATAAGGCTCTCCGCTTCCGCCACCAGGGCGCGGCCAGGCTCACACATGAGCCGGCACTGCTTGCCGACCGGCAATGCATCGAACGCGGTTTTGATGGCTTCCATGAACGATTGCAACGGCATGCCGCTGGCGCTTGGATACACAGATGGAAAGCCGCCGCCGACGTCGACACGGTCGAGATCGACACCGGATTTGATCACGAGGCGGGCGACTTCGTCCAGCGCCGCGACATAGGCTTCGGGTGTTGCGGTCTGCGATCCGACGTGGAACGCGACGCCGAGTTCCTTGGCGACCTGCCTTGTCTTGACCAGCAACCGAGCGGCTTTCGATCCGGAGATGCCGAATTTCTTGTCGAGTGGGAGCTTGGCGTTCTTGGCTGCAACGGTGATGCGCACCCACAAGGTCAAATCTCGACAGCCACCAGTCTCATCCATGATCTTCTTGAGTTCGTCCTCGCTGTCGAGAACGAATGAACGCACGCCAAAGGCGCCGAAGGCACGCCTGACAGCATAGCGGTTCTTGACCGGATGCATGAAATGCAACGTTGCGTCCGGAATGGTGGCGGCATCCTCGATCTCAGGCAGGGAAGCGACATCGAAGTGCCTGATGCCCGCGCCGTAGAGCGCGCCCAGCAGGAACGGAGAGGCGTTCGCCTTGACGGCGTAAGCGACGTCGCCGGGAAAATTCTTCAGAAACCACTGCGCGGCTCGGCCGGCTGCGTGGGGGCGCAATCCGAACGTCGGTCGATCTGGTTTGCGTGCCTTGATCAACTCAACCGCAGACGGGAATCTCTCCATCGCATGCAGCCTCCACCCGATTGTTGATCCGATCGAGACGGGTGGTGCCCGCTCGCTTACGCACATACGGCCGGTGTCTAAGCGTGTAAAGCCGAAACCGGACGGAACGGAAACGTCGGCCGTATAGGTAAGTTCCAGCACGCTCGAACCCAGCGTTTCAACCGAGCACGATCAGGTGATCAGGTAACGCGTTGGGATCGCTTGCGCCGGGTGGAAAATGTGCGGCGAGAACGATGCCACATCGCTCGATTGCCTGCACAAAACCGTCGCCCGTCCGGCCGTCGCCGATGGCCGACGTCAAGGTCGTGACGATGCTTTGCCATTCGGCCGCAGTGACTTTTCCGTGGACGGCTTTGTCAGCCAGAATTTCGACATAGCGTTCAGCGATCGAGACAAAAATCAGGACGCCGGTGCGACCGCTGGTGGTATGCAAATTCTGGGCGAGGAACTGTTCGACCGCGCGGCGGTGCGCGCGCTCGCGCTTTACCGACGCCGGCACGAGCATGTAGCGGATCGGCGTGCGTGCCAAGACAAGCGCGAGCAGGACGAACGTCAGCACCTGGATCACGTAGATCCATTGAATGGTCATCCACGTGAAGATGATCAACGGGGCTTCGATCGCGAGGGCCGTCAGACTGGCGACAAGAATCGGCGCCCACAGGTAGCTGTCGCTGTCTGCAGCAACCACGGCGACGATTTCTCCAGACGTGGCGCGTTCTGCAGATCGGATGGCCGCACCGATGCGCGTCTCGTCGGCCGCATCAATGAATGCGCCGGCTATTCTGCGTGGATGATCGGTGGTCGTTTCAGGCATTTACGGTCTCGCCGCCAACGGAAGGCCTCGATAGCATAGAGCAGTTCGTTGCGAGCGAAAGCCTGCGTGACAAAGTGAAGACGCGCTGTTTGTCCATTCCGACCTCGCCCAAAGCGGGTGAGGCTGACCCAAGGTGGCGAGAACACTGGTGCGAGGTCGCAGGTCGGATATTTTGTTTTGGCTCAAAGTATGCGAAAAAGCCCTTGCTGGGTTAGAAGTGGCGCCGCATCGGGAAGGAGACCTGTCTGGTATGGCTGCCCGTGACGAGACCGTCGTCGAAATTACGCCCCAGGTGCTGCTCAAGGCGTATCAATGCGGCATCTTTCCGATGGCCGAGGCGGCGGACGATCCTGTGCTGTACTGGATCGAGCCGCAGCAACGCGGAATTCTGCCTCTCGACGATTTCCATATTCCGAAACGACTGATCCGAACGGTCAAGCAGGACGTGTTCGACGTGCGGGTCGACTGCGATTTCGACGGCGTGATCGACGGCTGCGGCTCACGACTGGCGGGACGCGACTCGACCTGGATCAACGGAAAAATTCGCAAACTCTACGGAGATCTATACGATCTCGGACATTGCCACACCGTCGAGACGTGGCGTGATGGCAAGCTCGTCGGCGGCCTGTACGGTGTTTCGCTTGCCGGCGCGTTCTTCGGTGAGAGCATGTTTTCATACGAGACGGATGCGAGCAAGGTTGCGCTGGTGCATCTGCTGGCGCGGTTGATCCGCGGCGGCTTTACCTTGCTCGATTGTCAGTTCGTGACGGAGCATCTGCGGCAGTTCGGCACCGTTGAAGTGGACCGCAAGGCGTTTCACGTGCGGCTTGATCAAGCGCTATTGGTGTCGGGTGATTTTCTGGCCTTGCCGAGGCAGGTGAGCGGACGCGAGGCGATGCTCGCAATAGCCAAGGTTTAAGCGCCGTAACCTGGCTGTGCGGCGATATCATTTCGAGGCTGCCTTCATGACGTCGGCGAGTGGCGCCAAAGTTGTTGCTTGATCTGCGAGGAGCGTGGTCAGAGCTGCCGGTGTCGACCGGCGGACGATCTGGCCGATCCGGTTGAGTTGATTGGTGATGCGAGGGTCCTGGGCCACAGCATCGATATCGGCCGCGACGCGATTGCGGATATCGGCGGGCATGTCCTTCCAGCCGTAGGCGCATCCGATCGCCGGTATCGCCAGATCGGGAAAGCCGGCTTCGCGCGCGTTGGGTACCGACGGCATTAGGTGTGCACGATCGGTCGACGCCACGAGCAGCACTTTGACTTTCCCGTTTTCGACGACCGGCGACAGCGTGTTGAGCGCGGCGATCATGATTTGCACGCGTCCCTCACCAAGATCCTGAACGGCCGACCCCGTCTGATTGTAGCCGATAAACGTCACATCCAACTTCTGGTCGCGAAAATGACGTTGCAGAACGAAGCGCGGCAAACCCGGCGCCGACGCCCAATTCATTTTTCCGGGATTGGTGCGTGCAAACGATCCGAGTTCCGCAATCGAGGTCGCGGGCACGCCGGCATGGACGCCGATCGCGAACAGCACCTCGGCGGTTGTCGTGATCGGGACGAGATCGACCGCTGCGTCGTACGGGAGCTTTGGGTGGACCTGTGGATTGAGACTGACGGCCGTCGAAAATGAGAACAACAACGTATGGTCGTCACGGCCCTGAACGAAACTGCCGATCGCGATCAGACCGTCCGCACCTGACTTGTTTTCGACCACAACCCCTCGACCCCACATCGCCGCGAGCTGTTCGCCGAAAATGCGCGCGGTTAAATCGGTCGCTGTACCGGCTGCGACTGGCACGATGATGCGCACGGGGCGGGTCGGCCATGTCGAGCTGTGGGCGGGAATGAGCAGTTTCGAAGCCGCGATCCCGGCGAAGGGCACCAGAAGTGCGGTACGTCGTGTGAACCTCATGGTCACTATACCTTCGTTTTGGCAGGCGTCTATCGCTGTCGACCCGGCCTGCGATAGACGCCGAAAGCGCTTCATTGGGCAACGGCACACAGAGTCCGATTTCATTCGTGTCGCCGCCAAGTCACAGCGCGAGGACGGGACGACGCAACCGAGCGGCTGTCGCTTGTGCCGACGCCGCCGGCTCGCGTATCACAGTTTCATAGTCGCCACGTCGACGGCGGGCCGCTCGGCCGGTGGGAGCACGCGATGTTTTGTTTCAAGATGCTGTCGGCTGCGACGGTCGCCATATTGGCGTCTGTCCTACCCGCGCAGGCTCAAACAACATGGGCCAACAATGCGCCCGTCTACGACAGCGACGTCAAGCAGAAGACAGAGCTAACCGAAGCCGAGCGGGCAGAGCGGCGTAAATCGTTCGGACCGGTGGTGTATCCCAAGTTCATGCAAGGTGGCGATCGGCCCGACTTCAAGCCAGCTGTCCCGCCCATCGTGTATTTTGACCAGATCGAAG
>JANOAW010000268.1:0-3439 GCA_031411355.1 Hyphomicrobiaceae bacterium
AATGGCCACACCCGCGACCGACAAGGCCGCTTGATCAGCTGCGAACATGGCAGCCGGTCCGTCACACGCACCGAGCACGACGGCAGCATAACAACGCTGATCAGTCATTTCGAGGGCAAGCGTCTCAATTCGCCGAACGACGTTGTCGTCAAGAGTGACGGCTCCATCTGGTTCACCGACCCGACCTTCGGGATCCTCGGCCATTACGAGGGCCACAAGGCCGAGCCCGAGTTGTCGATGAACGTCTACCGCCTCGATGCTGAAACGCGCGCTGCTACGATTGCAGCCGACGACATCCACGGCCCCAACGGCTTGTGTTTTTCGCCCGACGAGAAGGTTCTCTACATCGTCGAGAGCCGCGGCGTGCCGACGCGAAAATTGCTCGCCTACGACGTCGGGCCCGGCGGCAAACTGACGGGCAAGCGCATGCACGTTGATTGCGGAGCCGGCACGGCTGACGGCATGCGCTGCGACGTCGACGGCAACCTGTGGTGCGGTTGGGGCATGGGCAGCGCCGATCTCGACGGCGTCGCAATCTTTGCGCCCGACGGAAAGATGATCGGCCGCATCGCACTACCCGAGCGCTGCGCCAACGTGTGTTTCGGTGGCTTGAAGCGCAACCGCCTGTTCATGGCGTCGAGCCAGTCGATGTACGCGGTGTACGTCAATACGCAGGGCGTCGCCGGCGGTTGACGACGGGACACACCGACGGCAATTTAAAGTTGCGAATCTGATTTTTTGCCACTAGAGAGATCGTATTGCTTCCCGACGGCGGATCTCGCGCTCCATCGTCGGCGTGGCCCGGGCCGCCTGTGCGACCCGGGCCGCAACCTTGGCCACAACGCCTCAATTGCGCTGCGTCGGCCGCATGGTGTCGCCGTGGTCTTTGCGCTCGAGCATCATGGCGACACGCGCGAAACGGCCGACAGCGGTCAGCATCGCCGTCGTGAAACCGTCGACCCCGCCGAGAAAGTAGCGCCGCAGAAAATAGAATTTCAGGAACGTCATCGGCAATTCAAAGATCACACGTAAAACCAAGGGGATGCGACCGCGCGTCGGTTGGGTGTCGGCCGCGAGCCGCGCCACGTAGTTGGCCTTGGCGAGCATATGGTGCCAATCACGAAAGCTGTAGTGCCAGAGCGGCGAGCGCACCATGACGGGCGTATCGGCCACGCTGATGTCGAGCTTGTCCCAATTCGGATTGGGACCGGTTCGGGCAATTCGCCGGTCGTAGATCAAGATCTGCTCATGGCAGAAGGCCCATGGGGTCGGCGCCGTGCGATGCGGAAACACCACGGCCTTGCGCACGATCATCAGCCGCGGAGCTGATACGCTTGGCGTGAAGTGCGCTCGGATTTCATCCGCCATTGCCGGCGTAACGATCTCGTCGGCGTCGAGCGAAAAGATGAAATCATTGGCGCACTGCGTCTCGCCGAAAAATCGCTGCGGGCCAAACCCCGGCCATGGGTTGACGACCACGCGCGCGCCGTTGCGCCGGCAGATCTCGACTGTCGCATCTTTCGAACCGGCGTCGATGACGACGATCTCGCCGCCGAGCCGTCGGGCTGCGATCAATGTCGCCTCGATACGGTCGGCTTCATCGAGGGTGCGGATGAGAATACTGAGCGCAATAGGCGTCGGATCGGCCATCGTCAGAACGGCTCCTTGCGCAGGCCTGCATAATACAGCTTTTTCTTGATGGCGCGCAGCCATTTGGCCGGTCTCGATTTCGGTCGTGCCGGCATCATCGGATCAGTCACCGTCCGTTCCTGCCCGATGTGGCGCGCGACACCGGGCAACAGGTACGCGAGTGTCTTGCCGTCAGCTTTGACGATGCCGCTCATGCGATCGTGGATGACGCGCCCGAATGGGGCATACCGACGATACATGGCGCGCGTGATCAGGCCCGGGTTCGACGACCAGCCGAAGCTTTCGGGATGGGCGTCGCGGCGCATGATGCGGAAGTCCGTACCATCGATGCGGGCCGCATCCGAGCGCGAGCGGTATTTCTCTTTGATTTCGGCGATATCGCGCACCGACACGTTGGCGACATCGTCGCGTTGCTCGAGGCAGGCGATAGCAGCCGCCCAATTCACTGGCCCATCGAAGGACCAATCGTCTTCGAGATGAAAAATGTAGGGCGTCTCCACGCGGTCGTACAGCCGATCGATCGAGCCCATCAGGCCGAGCCGTTCGGTGCCCGACAACACCGTCATTTCGGGATATGTCGCGACCAGCTTTGCCACAACCGCCGGATCGGTCGAATCCTCAGACAGCAGAAAGCGACCACCCGTGTTGTAGCGCCGAAATCCCGCCAGCGTTTCAGCCAACAGATCAAGCCGTCCGCAACTCGTGATGCACACGGTAACGCTGTCCGGGATGGCCCGGCTTTCAGATTGAAGCTGACGTTCTGGCGCGTCTGTCATGCGCGTGGGAGGCCTGTGCCGGTCGATCGGAGCGTGCTTCTATCGCGATCCTCAGCGTCTGACGACAGGCGCCGACATCGCACCCCGCGTCTCGTCACGCGATCTCGCAGCGGATTTGGCAGGCCAGATGCATGACCGGCTGAAATCAATGGTGCGATCGTTCGACGATGCCGGCACCGTGACGCGGGCGATCGCCTTGATGGGCTGCGCTGCGCTGATGTCGTCGGCGATGCACGTCGGCGTCCGCCTGACCTCGTCCACGGGCTTGCCGGTCATCGAAATCGTGTTTCTGCGCACACTGTTGTCGTTGCTGGTCACGGCGCCGTTCGTGTTCCGTCCAGGCAATATGTCCTGGCGCTCGAACGCGCCCTCGATGCACGGCATACGTGGGCTGGTCGGGACGACCTCGATGTGGGCCTGGTATTTCGCGTTGGCCAATATGCCACTTGGTCTCGCGACCACCCTGGGCCAGACGACGTCTCTGTTTCTGGTGGTCGGGGCCGCGGTCTGGTTTCGCGAACACGTCGGGCGCGTGCGCTGGATGGCGCTTCTCGCCGGCATGTGCGGCGCGATGATCGCCTTGCAGCCTGGCGGCGGTGAGTTCGGATGGACGGCGGTGATTGCTGTCCTTTCGAGCCTTCTGTGGGCGGTGTCGCTGCTCATGGCCAAGGATATGACGCGCTATGACAGTCCCTTGACGATCTCGTTTTATCAGCCGCTGACCATTGCCCCCCTGGCCGGCATCGCGACTATCCCCGTCTGGGTGACGCCGACGGCCCATGATCTGGCTTTGTTGCTCATGATGGCAATCGCGGCCTCGATCGCCAACTATTGTTCGATCAAGGCGCTCGGTCTCGCCGATGCCAGCGTCACGGCGCCGGTCGACTATACCAAAATTCTCTGGAGCACGGCTGCGGCCTACGTGTTGTTCGCCGAAATGCCGCGAACGTCGACCTGGATCGGCGGCGCCTTGATCGTGGCAGCGACCCTCGGCTTGACGATCTACGAGCGGC
>JANOAW010000269.1:0-2213 GCA_031411355.1 Hyphomicrobiaceae bacterium
ATGGATATGTCTCTGGGAGCCTATTCGCGGAGATTGCTGATCGCGCTTGATTGCGAAACGGGTTGTGATACACATTCTGCGTAGAGTATATCACAAGCGGAGCGTGTCATGCAGGTCGCGAAGTGGGGCAACAGTCTTGCCATCAGATTGCCAGCGAAAGTGGTTGAGGAATTGGGCCTCAAGGAGGGTGACAACGTGGAGATTACGGCAAGTGACAACGGGCTCGTGGTCATGCGCACGCCCGACCGGCTCGAACTTCTGGCTGAGATGCGGAAGTTCCGCGGTCGACGCCCGAAAGAGTATACCTTCGACCGGGACGAAACGCACGCGACGGACGTGAGAGAAGAAACGCCGGCGCCACGGGGCTTCCATGAGGACTGACGTATTCTTCGATACCAACGTCCTCCTGTATCTTGTCGACGATGGGCCAAAGTCGGGTATCACGGAAGAGTTGCTAATCGAGGGTGGCATCTCAAACGCCCTCGTCATTGCAGAAGCCGCGTACGTGCTGACGCGCAAGTGGAAGATGGCTTGGCCCGAAGCCACGGCTCTTTTGGCAACTTTCCGCGCCAACACACACGTGCTTCCGATGTCCGACGAAGCCAATGTTCGCGGTGCACGATACGCGGCGCGATATCGGCTGCAGGCATACGATGCGGCAATCGTCGCCGCGGCCGTGCTGGCCGGTTGCAAGGTGCTGTGGTCCGAAGACATGCACGACGGGTTGGTGGTGGACGGGCTCACGATCCGAAATCCTTTCAAGCCTTGAGCGGCAGCACATCACGGCAGCGCCCGAGCCACGCTTGCACATGCGGTCGCATTGCGAGATCGAATCCGCCCTCGTGCGCGACGTGCGTATAGGCGTAGAGCGCGATGTCGGCGATGGAGATTTTCTCGCCCACGAGAAAACGGCGCCCGGCCAGTTGCGCGTCCATGAAGTTCAATGCCGTCTCAGCCCGCTCCACTTTGGCGGGATCTCGCATGTCTTTCGACTTGCCGAGATAGACCATGTGAAACCGGCACGTCGCCACATACGGCTCGTGCGAATATTGCTCCCAGAACAGCCACTCGTCGATTTTCGCCTGCACGAATGCATCATCCGGAAGCAACCGCGAGCCACGCGCGAGATAGCGGAGAATGGCGTTCGATTGCGCGAGTGTGCGGCCCCCATTGTCTTGGTCCACACCAAGTTCGATCGCGGGCACTTGACCCTGCGGGAATTTGGCGAGAAAGGCGGCCGTGCGGCTTTCGCCCGCCATGATGTCGACGGGCACCCAGGTGTAGGCCAAGCCGAGCAGATCGGCGGTCCATTTCACCTTCAGGCAGTTTCCGGATTTCAAATCACCGTGGATTTTCATAGGAGAGATGCATCCTGCTCGAAGGCATCGCACGGCCGGTCAGCACTCTTGAGTCGAATCTTTTCACGCGATAATAAAGGGAAATGAAGCGCCCAACCTTTTCCATTTCGATCAACAAACTCCCACGAAAATATTGTATCGCTCCGCAGCTCGTGGATATTGTCGACGAAACAGTATCCCGCCACGCGGACACGCTTCTTGCCGGATACTTTAATCGACAACCCGACCTCACCATCATTGCGCGATGCGAACGCTAGCCGCGCCATTGTTTGCCCATCGGAGCTTTTGATCGCATAGTTGCGTTGCGCGGCATGGCCCAACCTAGTAACTGGAATCTTCAATAAACCCACGAAACCAAATGCAGCGTCACGCTCGAATTTTCCAATGGGCCATATACCCATCGGTGTGTCGGCTCGCGCATCACAGCAAATGGAGATCAAGAGACTGACCGCGAGACCCGCTCTAATGTTGAGATTTCGTGTCATCATCGCCCCTCCGGGCCCGCGTACGCGCGTTCGACCTTGCAGATGCGCATCTCGTAATGCTCGTACCAGCGCTGTTTGCCCATCTCCTGAGCGACCAGGTGTTTCGGGTCGTTCTTCCAGGCGAGAATGGCGGCTTCATCCGTATAGTAGATGATGGTGATGCCGAAGCCGTCGGCTGTGCGCGCGCTTTCGCGGCCGAGATAACCGGGCGTCTCGACGGACAGCTTTGCCATCACGTCCATCATGGCGTTGTAGCCGTGGTCGCCGTCCGTGCGCTTCGAGGTGAAGATCACGGCGTAGTAGGGCGACTTAGGTGTGTTGGCGAAACCGGGGTGCATGATCTTGCTCGCGCGAAAAAAGGTGGCACGGC
>JANOAW010000270.1:0-2766 GCA_031411355.1 Hyphomicrobiaceae bacterium
ATCCGGCTCTGCCGAGTTGGGTCCTCGAGGTCTCGCGCCTGACCACCCGCACGGTGGGTTGGCCGGCCTACGTCATCACACAACTGTTCATCGCCGCCACGCTCTGGATCGTGTTCGCGCTCGGTCGCGACCTCCTCGGCGCCGCACGTGCCGCGATCGGCACCTTGATGTTGACCGGTATCGCGTATTTTTCCTGGATCTCGATCGAATTCAATCACAACGTCGCGCTGATGCCGCTGTGGGCTGGATACTTCTTCGGGCTCTGGCGCGCGGTCGAATCGGGCCGACCGATGTGGTGGTTCGCAACCGGTGTGACGGCTGCGGCGATGGTCTACACCAAATTGTCGGCGGGGCTCGCTGTGTTGGTCGGCGTGGCGTGGTTGCTCAGTGACCAGAGGGCGCGCGCGGCACTCTGGCGACCGGCACCTTGGCTTGCGGCAGTACTCGCCGCAACTCTGGTGATACCCCTCTACGTGTCGCTGGCAAAAACCGGCTTTGCGCCACTCGCATACGCCGCAGCCCGGGCCGCGAGTGCGCCAGGGGGCATTCTCGCGTTTTTCGCCGCCCAAGCCTTGGCACTGATCGGTAGCGCGGTCATTCTCGCCGTCACGTCCCGAGACGCAGCGGCCGGCTCCGTGGCGCACGGCTCGACTGCGCCCTTCGAGCCGGAATGGCGTCGCGGCAGAAATTACCTGCTGATCATCACCATCATGCCTTTCGGGCTGCTCGCGCTCACAGCCCTGTTCACCGGCTCAGGACTGCGCTCGGCCTGGGGTGCGTCGATGCTGAGTTTTACTGGCCTGGTGGCCGTCGCGTTGCTTCCCAACTTGACGGCAAAGCATGTGCGGCCGGCGTTTCTCGCCAGCTGCGCCGTCGGCGTCACGGCACCGGTATCGTTCGCAGCGGTGCACCTGTGGCAACAGGCCTACGAAGCGCGTCCACCGCGCGGCAGTTGGCCCCGCGCCGAGATGTCGGCTGCCGCGCGCCGGGTCTGGTCGGAAGAAACGGGGCGGCCCCTGCGCTTCGTCGCCGGTCATTTCTGGCCGGCGGGGCTGGTGGCGCTTAACGGCGGCGAGATGCCGACCGTTCTCGTCGACGGCCAACTGGCCGCCAACGGCGTCACGCTCGCCGACCTCGAACGTGACGGAATTTTGATCCTGAATGTACCCAATCATCCAACGACGCCAGACGCCATCCCGGGTCTCGACGCGCCGCGCAAAATCGGCACCATCACACTTCCCTTCCGGCACGGTCGCCGCGGCCAGACGGTGACACTCCGCTACGCCATCATCGCGCCGAAGTGACGTTGGCGCGTTGCAGGCAGCGCTTGTCGAGCATGACGTGAACGCCTTTGGAGCCGTTGACCACCTGCGTGATGCGCAGATCGGCAGCCAGGCTGCATAGCATGTACGCCTCCTGCTTGCTGATGCCGACGCGATCAGCGATCAAATCGACCATCTGGCGGAGTGCGATGACGACGCAATCGTCGAGGTCGGGATCGAAGGCCATGGTCATCACGTGAGTGGCGGTTTCGGCTTGCGGCCAGATCAGCTGCAGGTCGGGCCGAAGCGTGAGTTTGAAGGTGCCGATGAGCCCCGTTTCAATGGCCGTGATACACACCTCGCCATCGCCTTGCACACCGTGGCCATCGCCGACCGAAAACAGGGCGCCGTCGGTGTGGATGGGCAGGTACAACGTCGTGCCGGCGATCAGCTCCTTGTTGTCGAGATTGCCGCCGTTGCGTCGGGGCGGCAGGGTATTGATCGTGCCCCACGACTCTGGCGGGGCGGTGCCCATGACGCCGAAAAACGGCCGTAACTGCAATTCCAGGCCCCACGGCAAGCGACCGATCATGCGTTGCCGGTCGAGTGGAATGTGCATCAGCTGCCGCTCGGAAAAATCATCCGGCAGCGCCCCCATCAGCGGCCCCGAGCGGGTGTACCCCCAGTCGTAGTGCAGATCGATGGCCTCGATGTCGACCTGCAACACGTGTCCCGCGCGCGCGCCGCGGACCGCCACTGGCCCCGTGCACATATGACCCGCCAGCTTCATGACCAGCTGATCCTGCACGGCCGCGAGCGCGGCTGGGACCACCAATCCAGACGCAAGCGGCGGGTTCGTGTCGCGCCCGCCCGACACGGTCGAAATGGTCACTCGGGCGCCACTGTCGATCGTGAGGACGGGCGCCAATTTGGCATCGAAGTAACCCCAGTGGACGGTTTCGGGCCCGGCATCGAGGCGATGGGTCGTCATGGCAGCTGCTCGTGTTGGTCGCGGATGACCATTGCTAACACGACGCGTCCGGCTTAAGCGAGCGAGGTCAGTCGGCTGGACGGCCGCTGCGGGTCGGATCTCGTATCTCGACCCGTGGAGGAAAGTCCGGGCTCCATGGACGAACGGTGACGGCTAACGGCCGCCGAGGGCAACCTCAGGGACAGTGCAACAGAGAAGAGACCGCCCGATCGGCATCCTCACGGGTATCGGTCAGGTAAGGGTGAAACGGTGGGGTAAGAGCCCACCGCGCATGCGGCAACGCAGACGGCACGGCAAACCCCACCGGGAGCAAAACCATATAGGGATGGCACAGAGGCGCGGGCAACCGTGACCTCGGGGCGGTCGTTCAAGCCCGCCATCCGGGTTGGTTGCTCGAGGGCCCGTGTGAGCGGTGCTCCAGACGAATGGTCGTCACGGCCGCGCAGCGATGCGTGGCCGTACAAAACCCGGCTTACAGGCCGACTGACACTTGATTTGCGTGTTTTTGTTGCG
>JANOAW010000271.1:0-6007 GCA_031411355.1 Hyphomicrobiaceae bacterium
CGTCGGCCCCAACGCGGGTGACTTGATCGCGGAAGTGGCGCTGGCGATCGAGATGGGGTGCGACGTCCATGACATCTCAGCCACCATCCACCCGCATCCCACACTGTCCGAAACGATCGCATTCGCCGCCGAAATGTTCGATGGCACGATCACAGATCTGATCGCGCCGAAGAAAAAGAAGGCGCGGACGTGACAGGCCGACAGGCGCAACGCTACCGGGGCGGCGTCGCAGGCAGACGGCTCAGCGGCCAGCCGATTTGCGCCAGGCCGCGAAGGCGTTGCGCGCCGCCTCGTCCGTCGGCGGATAGAGGCCAAGGATAGACCAGCCCTCGTTGACCTTTGCGGTGACAAAATCTTCGAACACGGTCATCTCGAACGCCTCCTCGGCGACGTCGTCGGCAAGATGCGCGGGGATGACCACGACCCCCTCGCCGTCACCGACGACGATGTCCCCCGGGAACACGGGTGCGTCGCCGCAGCCGATGGGCACGTCGATGTCGATCGCCTGATGCAGGGTGAGGTTGGTCGGAGCCGCCGGGCGTGCGTGGTAGGCGCGAAAAGGCAGCTCACCGATCTCCGGGCTGTCGCGAAAGCCTCCGTCGGTGACGATGCCGGCGACCCCGCGCTTCATCAGTCGTGTCACCAGGATACCGCCCGCCGACGCAGCACGCGCATCTTTGCGGCTATCGATCACCAGCACCGCGCCCGCCGGGCAATCCTCGATCGCCTTGCGCTGTGGATGCGCGCGATCCTGGAATACGCTGATCGGATTGAGATCTTCGCGCGCGGGGATGTAGCGCAGCGTAAATGCCGGGCCGACCATGTTCGGCCGTTTCGTCACCCCGACCGGGCGGACGTTCTGGACCATCTGCACACGCAGGCCGCGCTTGAACAGGGCCGTGCAGATGGTTGCGACGGAGACGCCCATGAGTTTGTCACGCGTGGTAATCTTGAGAGACATGCGGCGTTTCCCGAGTGGTCGTGGGTTTTGTGGGCGTCGAATCGTCTCGAAGGCCGGCGCCGACTATTTGCGCTTCGGCTCTTGCCAGACGCCTTGTTCCTTGAGTGCCTTGGCGACCTCCGGCGGCATATACGTCTCGTCGTGTTTGGCCAGCACCGTCGCGGCGACGAAGGTACCCGTGGCGTCGAGCTTGCCCTGCGCGATCACACCTTGTCCCTCACGAAACAGGTCTGGCAGGATCCCGACAAAGGTGACCGGGATCGACGTTGCGCCATCCGTCACCGCGAACGCGACACGCGTGCCGACACCGCGTTGGACCGAGCCGACAGCGACGAGCCCGCCGAGGCGAAACGCAGTGCCGACAGGCACCGGCTCACGGCCGAGCGCGGTCGGTGTCCGGAACACGTCGATATGCCGCCCAAGACCGAGAAGAACCAGAATTGTCGCAACTGCGAGAACGGCGACGCTGCCGCCGATCATCACACCACGACGCTGCTTGCGGGTCATGAGCCGAGCCCCAGAGTTTTGGCGATCGTATCGAGTTCGCCCAACGCAACTGGATTGCCCGCGAGCCGTCGCCGCGCATCGCCGAGAGCGGCGACCGCCTGCGCGCGTTCGCCGAGCACCAGATACGATTGCATGAGCCGTTGCCAACCCGCCACATCCGACGGATCGGTCGCGAGCCGTTGCGCCAGCGACGCGACCATGCCCCGGATCATCTGGTTGCGATCGGCCTCCGACATCTTGCCGGCGGCCGCGACATCGGCATCCGACGGGCCCTTCGAAAAACCCTGTGCAGACGGAGCCTTCGAGGAAATCTGCTTGTCGACCGCCGCAATGCGATCTTCGATCATCGGCCGCCAATCGGCATCTGGTTTGGCGGCTGCCAGGATCGCTCGGTACGCGGCTGCAGCCTCGACAAACCGGCCGTCTTGCTCAAGCGCGAGTGCGAGCCAGAACTTCGGCTCGACCCGCGCGGGATCGTTCTTGGCCATCTTCTGGTAGGCGCCTCGAGCAGCCTCCGTGACCACGCCATTGTTGGCGAGCACCGTCGCCTCCGCAAACCCCGCCAGACGCGCATTTGTCTCACCCAACAGCGCGTTCGCCCGTGAATATGCATTGGCGGCATCGGCGAACCGCTCCTGGCGGAAGTAGATCGGCGCGATCACGTCCCAACCCTTGCCGTCGTCCGGACGTTCGATCAAACGTGCTTCGACCCGCGCGACGAGGTCAGCGATCGGCGTCGCATCAACCGATGCAGGCGGAGTCGAACCCAAAGGCCGATCCGCCAGCCGCGGCGCGCCGAGCCATCCGTATAGCGCGACAGCGATCACGGGCAGGGCGCCTGCGACGCCCCAGATCAAAGGTTTCACGGCCATGCGCCGCGTATCGTTCGCGATGGGAATATCGGCGGCATCTGCACGGGCGAGGAGACGACGCGCCACCTCGCGCCGCGCCAACTCGGCTTCCTCCGCCGCGACGAGGCCGCGTGCTGCGTCCGTTTCTAACTCGCGTAACTGATCCTTGAACACCGCAATGTCGGCATCCGCATCCGACGCCGCAGGCCACACGGTCACCGACAACGGCCGCAACAGGGCGACCAGAACCCCGCCCGTCATCGCCGCAAAGAGTAGCCAGAGAAGCATCGCCGTTCCGTCCCTCCGATCCTGCGACATCGCATCAGCGACGCCTTTTCAGCCTGCGACCACGCGTTGTCGTGATGGTGGCGGCTCGGACACCATCAGCTGCAATTCAGCAAGCCGCGCATACAGCCCCCCGCGGGCGAGCAGCGCGGCGTGTGTCCCCTCTTCTACGATCCGGCCCTGATCGAAAACGAGGATGCGATCGGCCTTCTGAACGGTCGCGAGCCGGTGCGCGATGACCAGAGTTGTGCGTCCCGCCATGACCGATTCCAGTGCTGCTTGAACCGCGTGCTCGCTTTCCGCGTCGAGTGCGCTGGTCGCCTCATCGAGCAATAGGATTGGCGCATTCTGCAAGATCGCCCGCGCGAGCGCGATGCGTTGCCGCTGCCCCCCAGACAAGGTCACGCCGCGCTCACCGAGAGGGGTGTCATAACCCTGAGGCAGCTGGGCGATGAAACCATCCGCTCTTGCCAACCGCGCCGCCTCGCGAACGTCCTGATCGCTCGCCGTTGTCCGACCGAAGCGAATGTTCGACGTCACAGTGTCGGCGAATATCGCCACGTCCTGAGGCACGAGCGCCGAGCGCTGACGAATGGCGGCCGGATCCGCCGACTGCAACGGGACCCCATCGATCGAAATTTGCCCCGAAGTTGGATCGAAAAACCGCTCGAGCAAGCCGAACACGGTACTCTTGCCGGCACCCGATGGGCCAACGAGGGCCACGGTCTCGCCCTTGCGGACGTGGAATGAAACGCCGTTCAAGGCCGCGACTTCGGGCCGGGTAGCGTACGCAAACGTGACATTCTCGAACGTGATCTCGCCGACGGGCGGATGTGGAAATGCCACAGGCGCCGGCGGCGCGACGATATCTGGCACAACAGCCTTCAGTTCCATGAGCCGCTCGGCAGCTCCGGCGGCTTGTGACAGCTCACCCCAGACCTCGGACAACTCAGCGAGGGCCGCGCCGGCGAAGATTGCGTAGAGGATGAATTGGCCCAATCGACCACCCGTCATGTCCCCCGCAACAACACGCGCCGCACCGAACCAGAGCACACCGACGATACAGGCGACGATGAGAAAAATTGCGGCAGCCGTCAGCGCGGCACGGGCGACCAGGCGCTCTCGCGCAGCCTCGAATGACCGTTCTACCGCCGCAGCAAAATGCCCGCGCGTTCGCTCCTCGGCGGTGTTCGCTTGCACGGTCCGGATAGCGCCGAGCGCTTCGGCTGCATACGCGGACGCGTCGGCAAGCGAATCTTGAGCGCCGCGCGCCTTCGAGCGGACCAAGCGGCCGAAGCCGAGCAAGGGAATGACGACGCCAGCTAACGTCAGCAACACCAGAAACGTCAAAAGCGGACTGGTGACAATCATCATTGCGAGGGCGCCGACGAACATGATTGTGTTGCGCAACGCCTGACTGAGAGACGACCCGGAGGCAGACTTCAATTGTGTGGTGTCGGCCGTCAATCGACTGAGCAGGTCGCCCGTCCTTACGGTCTCGTGAAACGCCGGACTGAGCCGAAGCAGGTGATCGAATACATCCGATCGCACGTCCGAGACGACCCGTTCGCCAAGCCAATTAACGGCGTAAAAGCGGCCTGCACTGGCAAGAGCCAGAACGAAACCGAGGCCGATCAGCGCGCCGAAATAGCGATCGACAAGAACACCGTCCGCACCAGTCAAGCCCGCATCGATCATGCGCCGGACCGCGATCGGCAGCGTCAGCATAGTCAAAGCCGACACGATCAGGGCAACGAGCGCCACGCAGACCATGCGCGGATAGCGCAAGATGTAGCGCTTCAAATCCAGCAACGGCCTCAACGCATCGCTGCGCGATCGGCGCGCCTCATCTGGTGGAGTCGCTGCATCGGTTGTCGGCCCGGCCGGTGTTGATGCCGACCCGCCCAGTGTTGAGGCGCCGTATATAGCCGCATCGTGAGGTGGCGACTGACGTGGCGTCTCGCCTTGAGCGCCATTGCTTGCGACCGTGCCATGCCGGGCATGTGCGGGGTTATCACGTGCGGCCTGACGCTGAGACACTTTGCTCGTTCCTGAAGTCGGTCGAAAAAGCGGCATTGAAGCCAGCTCGACGGTAGCCTCGAATGAGCCCGAAATCGACCCCGAAAATCAGCCGATGAAGCCGCAAAGCGGCGCGGAAACAAGCCACACTGCGCGCGAAACATGCGCGATCGACACGCTGCACGCGCAGTCCATGGCGACGACCGAAACCGCTTCAGCGCCGGACCTTGGTCGCGCGCTTGTTGCCCGTCTCTTCGTCAGGCAGCACGCCATCGGCATCCGGTCCGTCATCGGCCTCCTTGGCCTCATCTCCTTCGGGTACTGCCAGCAACTTCTCGCCCAAACCGGCGTTCGAGCGCACCGCGGTTTCGATTTCGTTGGCGATTTTCGGATGCGCCTTGAGGAACGCCTTGGTATTCTCACGTCCCTGTCCGATGCGCTCCCCCTTGAACGAAAACCATGCGCCTGATTTCTCGACCACGTTGGCTTTGACCCCAAGATCGACGATCTCGCCGACTTTCGAAATGCCTTCGCCGTACGTAATGTCGAATTCGACCTGCTTGAATGGCGGTGCCACCTTGTTCTTGACGACCTTCACGCGCGTCTGGTTGCCGACCACGTCGTCGCCATTTTTGATTTGGCCGATGCGCCGGATATCGAGACGAACTGAGGCGTAGAATTTGAGGGCATTGCCACCTGTAGTTGTTTCCGGATTGCCGAACATGATGCCGATCTTCATGCGGATCTGATTGATGAAGATGACCATGCACTTGGATTTGGAGATCGATCCCGTCAATTTGCGCAACGCTTGGCTCATGAGGCGCGCTTGCAAACCCGGCAAGCTATCGCCCATCTCGCCTTCGAGTTCGGCTTTCGGTGTCAAGGCTGCGACAGAATCGATGACGAGCACATCGACCGCGCCCGAGCGCACGAGCGTATCGGCAATTTCGAGCGCCTGCTCACCCGTGTCGGGTTGCGAAATCAAGAGATTGTCGAGATTGAGCCCGAGCTTTCGCGCATATACGGGGTCGAGGGCGTGTTCTGCGTCGACGAAAGCGCACGTGCCACCATTTTTTTGAGCCTCGGCCAGACAATGTAACGACAGCGTCGTCTTGCCCGAGCTTTCCGGCCCGAAGATTTCGATGATGCGGCCCTTCGGCAAGCCGCCGATGCCGAGCGCGATGTCGAGGCCGAGCGAACCTGTCGAGATTGCCTCGACGTCCATCGACGTCGCCTTCGACCCGAGCTTCATGATCGAGCCCTTGCCAAACTGCTTCTCGATGTGAGCGAGTGCCGCCTCCAGCGCTTTGGTCTTGTCCACGTCGCCCCCTTCGACCAACCTCAACTTGGATTTGGTCTCGTTATGTTCTGTAGAAAACTCGAC
>JANOAW010000272.1:0-1545 GCA_031411355.1 Hyphomicrobiaceae bacterium
CGTCATCTTCAATTCTGGACGTCAGTCGGTGTGGGCGGTCTCGCCCGCAGTGACTTCGGTGATCGTCTGAAACTCGCTCAAGAAGTCAGCGTGGTTCTGCGCGAGGTAGCGCGTGACCCGTGCATTGCCGAGCAGTTTGCCGACGTATCCCTTGATCACCGTCAGCTGCAGATGATCTTGGCCGTAAGTGTCCTGGATGGAAGCGATCCCCTCCTGCAACCGGGTCAGTTCGCGCTCCATGCGTGCCATCGCTTCGGGCGTGATCCCCTTGACCTTCTTTGGCTTTGACGCCTCGACCAACTGCGCCTGAGGCGTGCCGGCCAAGATGGCATTGGCATAGGCAACCGAAAAATTGTTCGCGTTCACGAGGAGCTCTGCTGACTCGATCTGGCGTAAGGTCTTCATCTTGCGAAGCGTGTCGAAAACGGCAGCAGTGCAGGGTTTGTCCTTTAGGATTGCGACAGCTTCCTCGCAAATCCCGTCTAGCAGCCTTGCTTTTCGCATGATGCTGCGCGGGCTTAGGTCGAGCGCGGCCGCAATCCTTTCCTCGGGCACGCCTCGCTCAATCGCCTTGAGGATCATCTTGTGTTCCTGAATCGGCGCAAGGCGGCTGATCTGTCGATTGTAAGTGAAAGCTTCGTCATCGGTGGAAATCAGGCATTCAACCTCTTGCACGCCCGAGTCCTTCAGCACTTCGATACGCATGTGGCCGTCCAGAAGCAGCCAAGTGTCCGCAGCATCGGGGTTTCGCGCAACGACCGGCGGCTCGACAAGGCCGATTTCGGCTATGGACGCAGCGATTTGCCGGTACTTCCTGCTCGATTTCGCAGTCTTGCTCATCGTCCGGAGGGGCAGAACCGCTTCGATGCGCAGGGTGATGCATTGGTCCTCGAATCCTCGAGAGACCCCGCGGGAAGAGCTGGGCTCCCGCCTCACGGCTGTGCCCCGTCGATAACCGCTTGGGCCAGGTAGCCTGGCATAGTCTGCAGCCCCTCGGCGCGGAGCAGTGTCAGGAAGTGGTCATCGGTGCATAGCGTGCGAAAGGCCTCACGGACGAACATGAGCCGACTCTGGGTCAACTCGGCCTTCTTGATCAGTAGCTTCTGGCGGGCCGCCTCTTGCTGATACGCCCGGACGAGCCCTTCGCTCGTCAGCGCTCGCTTGGGGCCCTTCCGGCCAAGCGGGTTGCTGCGAAGCTGAGGTCCACGGGCTTCCCGTTGCTGGATCAGGCGGCGCACGAGGGTCAACTTTCGGCCGCGGAGTTTCTTTTGGGTGTAGGCATCCATCAGGGCGTCTTGTGCGCCCTTGGCATCCGTCTTCGATATCTCGATTGCCAAGTTGAGTGGCAACATCCCTGTTTCCACAGCCGAGACGAGGCGTTCTTCACCTTTCTCCAGCAGGCCAGCGATCATGCCGACATAGTCACCCGTCACGCCGATCTTGGCCCCAATTTGGCGGTCGCTGTAGCCGCGCTGCCGCAGGGTGCCAATCTCCCGCATCAGGTCGATCGGGTTGTGCTGTCGACGTGCGCAATTTTCCACCAAG
>JANOAW010000273.1:0-5552 GCA_031411355.1 Hyphomicrobiaceae bacterium
ACAGCAGCAAGCGCCGAGGCATAATGGGTTTCGCAGACAGGGCGAAAACGAACCCGCGTTTCGCCTGCCAGTCGTTTCGCCCAGCCGGCACCGACGACGGCGGCACCGGTTGTCACCGACAGCGCCGCGCCGGCATCCAACAAAGCCAGCCCCGCATCGGTCAGCATACCGCCGAACAGGCGCAGGCGCTTGTGGGCGGTCAACGCCGACAGCACGCCGTTCGGCGCGCTGCCGAGCCCCGTCTGCACACAGTCGCCGTCACGCACCAAAGCCGCCGTCCGGCGTGCGATCTCGGCCATCGCCGGGCGGATTGGTTCCGGTGGCATGGTCGGCATCGCAGACGGCCCATCGATCAGAGCGACGAGCCGATCGAGTGCGATGGTCTGGCCATCCGGCACGAATGGCGTGTTCGGATCGATCATGGCCGCGATGGGCACGCCGGCTGTCAGCAGCGCCGGACCGAAATCATGTGCGAGCCCGAGCGACACCCGTCCCTCGCGCGGCGGGCTAGTGCGCAGAATGGCCAGATCGAAATCGCGCCGCGCCGACATATCGGCGTAGATTGCCGAGTAGTGCATCGGCCGGTAATCGACGCGTCCGGCTTCGAACGCCTCGCGCAGCGGCCCCGAGACGAAATACGTCTCGAAGCGGCCGGTCGGCGCGATGGCCGCAACGTCGACGACGTTGACGCCGGGGATGAAGACGCTTGTGATGCGAACATGCGCGCCGAGGCGTGGGCGGCGGCGCAAAGCGTCGATCACGGCCGTCGGCTCGCCGGTGAAGCCGCCGAGAAAGATGCGATCAGCACCGAGCGATGCGGCGAACTGATCGGGAGATTGCATGCGCATCGGCGGAGCCCTCGTCACACAAGTCGGCTGCTGCGGTATAATCCGTTTTATTCGCCCGGCCATGTCGGTGTCGCTTTGCACGATACGTCCTTGGCGACACACACCGTTGAAAACAGGAGACGGCAGATGACCACGGCACAATCGGAAAAATCCGCCCGCACGTCGCATACCGTGCGGCTGCATCGTGTGTTTGCGACGACGCCCGAGAAGATCTATCGGGCGTTTCTCGATGCAGATGCTCTGGCGAAGTGGCTGCCGCCGCACGGCTTTACCTGCAAGGTTCATCATTTGGACGGCAAGGTCGGCGGCACATTCAGAATGTCGTTTTCGAACTTTACGACGCAGCTTAGTCACGGATTCGGGGGTAGATACCTGGAGCTGACGCCACATGAGCGACTCGTCTATACGGACACCTTCGACGATCCGAACCTGCCCGGCGAAATGCGGGTGACCGTCGGCTTAAAAACCGTGCCGGTCGGCACCGAGGTGCATATCGAGCAGGCTGGAATTCCGTCGGCCATACCTGTCGACGCCTGCTACCTCGGCTGGCAACAGTCCCTCGACCAATTGGCGAAGATCGTCGAACCCGACGTTTCCGCCTGATTGCGCACCCTAGTGATCATTCGTAAGAGGATCTCCGCGCCGACAAAAACTCAAAACCAAACGATCAACGTGCAGGCCTTGTCATATGCAACCTCAAGGGGTTGAGCTCACCCAAGCCGAGGCCGCTCAGATCGTCTTGGGCCTGTATGCGGCTCTGCGCGCCGACGACATCGACGCCGTCAAGCGTTGGTGTCACGCCGATTTCGTTTTCACCAGCAACGCCCATCCGGGACGATATGGCCAGGTCGTCGAACAGGTCGGCCCCGAAAACATCAAGCCGTACCGAGATCTGGTCGAACGCTATTGGGAAACGCTGGATAAGGTGGAGGGGCCGCCTCGTCCACCGCTGTTGGGCGTGGGTGAGCCGAGCGAGCGCGGGCACGTGTTCAATGTCTATATCCGCGTCAAGATGCTGCATCGTCAGACACGGCAAATCTTCGAGGGCACCAAGCGTCAAGTGTGGATCATCCAGCACGGCAAAATCAGCGCCATGGCCCAGTTTCTGGACAAGGACATGATCAACGCCATGTTGAAACTCGCCGAAGCCGAAGCCTTGATTTAAGGCAGCCCTGATTTAAGGACGCCCTGGCTCAAGTCTGAGTTTCGAACCGCGGTTGCCAGCGCAGCAGGTACGCCTGAAACTTGCGCACGATGTACGCCAGCACGATGCCGACGATCATCATGACGAAGATCGACACCATCATTTCAGCGGCGTTGGCGCGCGCTTCCGCCTCGATGATCAGTTTACCGAGGCCACGTTCGGCGCCGATGAATTCACCGACGATGACACCGATCAGTGCGAACGAAACCGCCGGTGTCAGCGAGGCGAACACCCAGGCCAACGCCGAGGGAACGACGACGGTGCGCAGGACCGTCAACTCGCTGGCGCCGAGCAGACGGGCCGCGGCGATCTGGTCGCGATCGACCGAGCGCGTGCCCTCGAACGTGTTGAAGAAGACGACGAAGAACACCACGATTCCGGCCGTGACGATCTTCGACAGGTCACCGAGCCCGAACATGAGAATGATCAACGGCACGAGCGCGATGCGCGGAATCGAGTTCATAGCGACGATGTAGGGCTCAAAGATCTGCGACAGGCTCTCGGATCGCCCGAGCAAAAGACCGGCCATCACGCCGAGCCCGGTGCCCCACAGGAAGCCCCACCACATGTTCTTCAACGTCACCGCAGTGGCAAGCCAGAGATTGTTGGCGTTGGCATCGAAACAGGCGCCGAACCCCTTGGCATCGGAAAAACATCCGAGCTTGAGAAAACTGGTCCAGATCGCCGACGGTTTGGAGACGAAGTAGGGATCGAGGATTTTCGGCACGAAAGCCTTCGGCAGCACCGCCTTGCAGACGTCGAATCCCCACTGCCAGACGGCGAGCGTGAAGACGAGAATAGCGATTTGCCAGAACAGGATGGCGCCGCGGGACTTCGAAGGCATGTGTCGGCTCGCGTCGGTGCGGCCGCAGATCTGGCCGTAAACCTTGTACGCAGCTTGGGCCGGTTCGCCAACCCGACCATGCGCGACACGCGCCCCTGCGCGCGATCAGACCCTGTGCGAGATCACCTGTGGGGGCCCGGCCGGCTTTCGGGTGCCGCCAGCCCGAACACGATACCGACGGCAACCAGCATCGCCGATGCCGTCAACACGGCCGTGGTCGGGCTGGTCAGATCGGCGAGCAACCCGAGCCCGAGCGGTCCGACGATGTAGCCGAAATCGGCGGTCATGCGGTAGGCGCTCATGGCGGCGGCGTTCTGCCCGGGAGGTGCCTGATCGACGACATAGGCGGCCGGCGCCGAACTCGCGATCGAGGCGCCGATATTCCACACGATCGAGGCGACGATGAACCAGCCATACGACGGGGCAACGCAGAACACGACCATGGACAGACCTGTGATCACGGTCGACGGCACGATCACCAGCTTGCGGCCGAAGCGGTCGGTGAGCCACCCCGCCGGGTAGGCGGCCACGAGCCCGCACACGCTGCCGACCATCATGGCAAACCCGATTTCGGCGATCGACAGGCCGAGCGTCGCCGTGACGAGCACCGGAATGAGCGCGAACAGGCCGCCCGTGCGCACGACCGCATTCAGCAGTGCGATCAAGCCGACCAGCAACAGGCCGCGTCCACGCAGCAACGTCAACATCTGGCGTGCGAACGCGGGCGCGGGTGTCGACGCGCTCGGCATTTTCGCCTGAACAGGCCGCGTTTCGGGGACCATCCACCAGCCTATGGCCGTGACGAGAACAGCCGTTGCGGCCGTGGCGAGAAACGGCGCCGAGAGACCAAAGCGTTCCGCGAGCAGGCCGCCGGGATACGGCCCGACACCGAAGCCGAACAGAAACGCGGCTTGATAGGTGGCGATATTTCGCCCACGCCGATCGGGCGCACTGATATCGGCGAGAATGATCTGCCCGACCGTCAAGACGATGCCGCCGCCGGCGCCGGAGATAAATCGCGCGACGATGAAATCGGCATACCCGAATGCGCTCGCGCACCAGAAATTGCCGACAGCCGAAACGATGCCGCCGATCGCGAGCATGTGGCGTCGGCCGATCCGATCCGACAATTGCCCGGATGGAACAGCGGCCAGGAACCGCGCAAGACCATAGATCGCAACGGCCAGGCCGATCGCCGATGCCGGTACGCCGAACGACTGCGCATATAAGGGCAATGCCGGCACCATGGCGCCGAAGCCGAACTGGTTGACCGCGACGAGAACGCACATCCAGAGCAGGACAACGCGTTCAGAGGTCATGGGCTGGGCGATACGATCAAAGGGCGCGCGCCCGGGATCGAACGCGACCCAACTTCGATAGCGGCCGCAGCGCCGACCCGCAACCGCGCCGGATGCAGGGCTCGCGTGCGCCGGCTCAAGACAGGCGGGCGTCACACAGCCGGTTTGGGGCCGCGCGGCTTTGGCGGCTGGTGCACACGCTTCAGGCCCGTTGCGACATCGGCGACGAGCCGTTCGAACGGCATATCGAACGCGGGCGTCCGTCCGACGATGACATAGTCATATCCGGGTTGCGAGAGCGACCCGTGCGCGGTCCGCACGGCCTCCTTGAGCCGCCGCCGGATGCGATTGCGGACCACGGCGTTGCCGAGCTTTTTCGTCACTGTGAAACCGAACCTCGGCGGACCATTCGGATCGCGTGCCGGCTTGGTCTCGATGAGAAAGCCCGGCGTGTTCCATTTCGCGCCGCCACGGATGCGCAGAAAATCGGCGCGCGCCTTGATGGTGACGAGCTTGATTGGTGCGGGGGATGGGCCGTCGTGCGACATGCGCGCCGCTCTACACGATCGGCATCGTGCGCGGCGAGTGGGTTATGCGCATTTCGGTGGGGGAGGGTTGACCACAGGCGCGGCAGATGGTTTCAGGACGCAGCGCCACGGTTTCGCCGCGTTGTCACAGATGCGGCGATGAAAAGGGAATGCAGTGCGGTCGGTGCCTCGTGCCTCGGCCAACGCTGCAGCTGCCCCCGCAACTGTAAGCGGCGAGCATAGGTCCTTGAAGCCACTGTCCAGCGGGGTCACCCGTTGCGGCGGGAAGGCGGGCCGATGCGTTCGAGCCGTGAGCCAGGAGACCTGCCGAGGCGCGTCGCCCATCACCCGTGCGGGGCGCGCGGAGGAGCGGAGTGTCTCGGTCGTAAACGCCAATTCGTTGGCAGCCAGATCATGGCAGACCGCAGCGGCGACGACGAAACGTGTGTGGGGTATCGTCGTGGCAGGCTCAGGCGGGTTTCGACCCGGTCATCGTCTTTTTGCATCAGCATAGTCGGTCGATCCGACGGCGCCTCGTGCGTCGGCGGCAGCATGAGTTGGTCTCGACGGTGCCTCTCACCCTATCCTGAGAGAGGACGTCGCCGTGTCGCACACTTCCAAACTGCAGAAATTGTTCATTGGCTTGATCACCATCGTGCCGATGTCGGCAGCCCGGGCTCAACCGGCGCCGGCACCCGGCAATGAATTGCCGCCGATCGTGGTGCCGGCGCCGATTGCGATCCCCCCGCCCGTTCAAGGCGCGACCCTAGATCGTCGCTCATCGACGGCCCAGCCGACTGCAGCACCGTCTCAGGCCTCGTCGTCGACGGC
>JANOAW010000274.1:0-1950 GCA_031411355.1 Hyphomicrobiaceae bacterium
GGATCCTGGAAGATCATCTGAACCGCGAGGCGCGCGGCTTTGGCCTCAGTCGTTGGCAAGGTCGCGCGGTCGCGGCCCTTGAAAAGTACGGCGCCTTCTGTCTGCGGGAGAATGCCTGCAATCATGCGTCCGAGGGTCGATTTTCCACAGCCGGATTCACCGACCAAGCCGACGACTTCGCCTTTGCGAATGCTCAGAGACACGCGATCCACGGCGTGCACCGTCTCGTCGACGACGCCCGAGCCGAGTTTAGCGGCCAATCGTGCCGCCAGATCGCGTGATCGGGTGAAACGTTTGGACAGGGAACTGGCTTCGATGACGATGTCCGACATGCTCGATTTCCCGCCAGCTGCGTCTCGGCGACCGGTCGTTGCCGACGTCATTGCGCCACGGCTTTATCGGTCGAGGCACAGAGATCGGCGATCGGACATGCCGAACAGCGCGGCTTGCGTGCCAAGCAGGTGTAGCGGCCGTGTAAAATGAGCCAATGATGGGCGTGGAACAGATAGTCGTCGGGGATCAGCCGCATCAAATCAGTTTCCACCAGATCGGGCGTCGTGCCTGTTGACAAGCCCAGTCGGTGCGCAACCCGGTAGACGTGCGTGTCGACAGCCATGGTCTTGTGGCCGAAGGCCATGTTCAGGACGACATTGGCCGTCTTGCGGCCGACACCCGGCAAGGCGACCAGCGCATCGAGATCGGCTGGAACCTCGCCACCGTGGTTGTCAATGAGCTGTTGCGAGAGAGCGATGACGTTTTTAGCTTTGTTGCGAAACAGGCCGATCGTCTTGATGTGCTCACGTACAGCCTCTTCACCGAGCGCGAGCATCTTGGCCGGCGTATCGGCTGCCGCAAAAAGAGCGCGCGTGGCTTTATTCACGCCCGCATCGGTCGCCTGTGCCGACAACACGACGGCGACAAGCAGTGTGAAAGGGTTTACGTGTTCGAGTTCGCCCTTCGGCTCTGGGGCGGCGCGTTGAAAGCGCGCGAACATGTCGCGCAGAGCATCCGGCGATAGGCCACGCGGCATTGTGAGTGGATGCGGGCGCCGCGTAGCCGAGGCGGTCTTCGGCGCTCGCGGATTTGCCGTCGACGCTCGATGCGTCACGGCGGCGGATTTGGCTTTCATCGGCATTTCGGCGACACTGGTTCAAGACATCGGGAGCGAAGTGATGAGCGCACTCACGCGTTCGGCGCAAGAGCCGAGCCCTCGGGAAACGATCTTCAGCGCGACGTTGACGCCGCATCGGTCGTTGGGGCCACGTGGTTTCGTCACCCTCATGTGTATCATCGGCGCGCTGAGTTTTGCGACCGGGATCGTGTTCGCGGCGACGGGTGCCTGGCCGGTGCTCGGGTTTTTCGGCCTGGACGTGGCCTTGGTCTACGGTGCCTTCAAGATGAATTATCGCGCTGGGCGCCTGTATGAGCATGTCGATCTCGACAAGACTTTGCTCAAGCTGACGCGGGTGCATCCTTCGGGCAAAATCGAGCGCTTTGAAGTCCCGGCCTACTGGGTTCGCGTGCTGCTCGATACGTCGCCGGATGGTCGCACCGATCTACGTTTGACGTCGCATGGTCGCGCGGTGCCCTTCGGGCGCTTTCTCACCAACGACGAGCGCGACAGCTTCGCCGACGCCTTGACAGGCGCTCTGAGGCGCACGCGGGCTGCTGGCATCACCGATGCTTAGGCTTTCTTCTGCCAGCGTCCGTCGTCGCCCTGTTGCCAATAGGTTGCGGCACAGCCGGCCGCTTTGACGGCTTTCCATTGTATGCGTGCGTTGCTGACGGCCGTCGGGTCGCGACCATCGAAGAGAAATACCAGGCGCTGATAGCCTTTTACGTCTGCTGCGACGGCACCGTCGACGAGGAAGCGTACGACGGCGGCATTCGGGTTCTGATCTGCATCAGTCAGGAACACCGGCTGACGATCGATCGCGCCATCGGCCGCCG
>JANOAW010000275.1:0-12754 GCA_031411355.1 Hyphomicrobiaceae bacterium
CTGCAGCATGACCTCGTCGGCGCCGCCGCCGATCGAGGCCAGGCGCGAATCGCGGAAGGCGCGGGCGGTGGGCGATTCCCACAGGTATCCGGCGCCGCCCCAATATTGCAGGCAGCCGTCGGTCACCTCGCGGCCGAGACGACCCGACTTGAGCTTGACCATCGATGCGAGCTTGGTCACGTCCTTGCCCTGTAGGTAGAGAGAGCAGGCGCGATAGACGAGCGCACGCAGCATTTCGACCTCGGTCGCGAGTTCCGCCAGACGGAAGTGCACCACCTGATTGTCCAGAACGGGCTTGCCGAAAGCGATACGGGTGCGCGCATAATCGATCGTCTCTTCGATCAGGCGTTCGAGGCCGATCAAGCCACGCGCACCCGCCCACAGGCGTTCCTCCTGGAATTGCAGCATCTGGTAGGTGAAGCCTTTGCCTTCCTCGCCGATGCGATTTTTCTGCGGCACGCGCACATCGTCGAAGGTGATCTGGGCGGTGTCTGAGGAGTGCATTCCCATCTTGTCGAGACGCTTCGATATCGAAATGCCCTTGGTCTTCATGGGAACGCAGATCAATGTCTTGTTGCGATGCGGTTCGCCCTCCGACGTATTTGCAAGGAGGCACATCCAATCGGCCTGCGTGCCGTTGGTGGTCCACATCTTGCCGCCGTTGATGACGTAGTCGGCGCCATCTTTGCGCGCCGTCGTCTTGACGCTGGCAACGTCCGAGCCGGCGCCGACCTCCGACACACCGAGGCACGCCACATAGTCGCCCGCAATGGACGGTTTCAGGAACTGCTCGCAGACATAGTCATCGCCAAAGCGCCCAAGGGCCGGCGTCGCCATATCGGTCTGCACGCCAATTGCCATCGGCACGCCGCCGCAATTCACATGGCCGAGCTCTTCCGCCATGACGATCGAGTAGGAATAGTCGAGCCCGGCGCCGCCCCACCTTTCCGGCTTGGTCAGACCGAGAAAACCGAGGTCGCCCATTTTCTTGAATAGTTCGTGGGCTGGAAAGATGCCGTCCTTCTCCCATTGATCGACGTGCGGATTAATTTCGGCCGCGATGAACTTCTGCAGGCTGCGGCGCAACTCGTCGTGCTGGGGCGTGAATTCCATGGGCTGCGGGTCCTGGTGATGGATGCGACGATCAGGGCTGGTTGTGTGCTGGCTCTGGGCGATCAGGCAGCAAAGTAACCGCCGTCGACGATATGACTGGCGCCGGTCATGTACGAGGCGCGGTCCGACAGCATCCACACGACGGCGCCGGCGATCTCGTCGGCGACACCCAGGCGCTGCAGGGGAATCTTGGTCATCAGTTGATCGTAGCGCTCGGCCACGGTCGGGTCGGTCATGGGTGTTTTGATGTAGCCGGGATTGACGCAATTCACGCGAATGCCGTCCATCCCGTATTCGAGTGCCGCGGTCTTGGTCAGGCCGACCACGCCGTGTTTGGCTGCGACATAGTTGCTGGCATTCGGCAGGCCGACGAGACCCGCGACCGAGGCGGTGTTGACAATTGAGCCGCCGCCTTGAGCCAGCATCTGGACGATCTCGTGCTTCATACACAGAAACACGCCCGTCAGATTGACCGCCAGCATGCCGTCGAACGAGGCTCGCGAAATCTCGTGGGTGCGTTGCCCGCCCGGGCCGACCTCGCGCGGCGAGATACCGGCATTGTTGAAGGCGCAGTCGAGCCGCCCGAAAGCTGCAACGGCGCGACCGACCATGGCGGCGACATCGGCTTCGAGCGCGACATCGCCACCGATTGCGATGGCTTGGCCGCCCGCGGCGTTGATCAATTCGACGGTCGTCGCGGCGGAGCTCTCGGTTCGGTCGGCGACCGCAACGCGGGCGCCCTCACGCGCCATGGCGAGTGCCGTCGCGCGACCGATGCCAGACGCGCCGCCCGTCACGAGGGCTGATTTTCCGACGAGTAGGCCGGGCATGCGCTCACCTATGTAGGTTTCGTGTATTTCCTGATCGGCTGCGACGTCACCGATACTCGAACTCTTCACCATCGAGATCGATGGCGGGGAACCAGTCTTTCTCGCTCCAGTAATCCTGCGTGTGCTGCCATTCCGGCTTGTCGCCGCGCTTGGGCAACACGTGCATGCCACGCTGAATGTAGCCGGGGTTGAAGTCTTCGCCGTCGATCCACGGCAGTCGAGGCATGTTGGAATCCTGCGCCCGCAAGCGCGGCTGCACCTGCTTCACGCCCTTCGCCTGCATGTGGCCGAGCAGCCGACAGACGAAATCGGCGACGAGATCGACCCGCAAAGTCCAGCTGGCGCGGAAATAGCCGAACACCCAAATCAGGTTCGGCACGCCTGTGAACATCATGCCGCGATAGGTCACGGTGTCGGCGAAATCGACCGGCTTGCCATCGACCTCGAAAGCAATGCCGCCCGTGGTACTCAAGTGAAATCCCGTGGCCGTGACGATGATGTCGGCATCGAGTGTCTGGCCGGATTTCAAGCGTATGCCGCTTGGGACAAAACCATCGATCTCGTCTGTGACCACCGACGCCGTGCCTTTACGGATGGCTTGAAACAGATCACCGTCCGGGATGAAGGCGATGCGTTGGCGCCAGGGGCGATAGGTCGGCGTGAAGTGGGTGGCGATGTCGTAGTCTTCGCCGAGATAACCACGTACGGCCGCGAGCAGATCCTGTTTGACGGCGTCAGGTTCGGCGAACGTGCGCTTGGTGAACACCGCCTGCTCGTACAAAATCTTCTTGCGCACGATCTCGTGAATCCAGACTTCGTCGACGTGCAGGCGGCGCAGTTCCTCGGCGATCTCGATGGCGTTGCGGCCGGTGCGAAACCAGGTCGGCGAGCGCTGCAACATCGTGACGTGTGCGCACTGATCGGCCAGCGCTGGGATCAAGGTGGCGGCGGTCGCGCCCGAGCCGATGACGACCACGCGACGGCCGGCGGTATCGAGATCGTCGGGCCACGTCTGGGGATGTACGATGCGGCCCTTGAAATCGGCCATGCCGGACCATTCAGGCGTATACCCCTGGTCGTGCCGGTAATAGCCTTGGCACATCCACAGGACATTGGTCGTGAACTGAACCTGTGCCCCCGTGTCGGCACGCACAGCCGTGATCGACCACAAACGCGTCTCGCTCGACCAGCGCGCCCGAATGATCTTGTGGCCGTAGCGGATGTGACGGTCGAGGTCGTGGTCGGCGATGACCGCGCCCATGTAGGACTTGATCTCGGCCGCGGTCGCGATGGGCGGGCCGGTCCACGGCTTGAAGCGATAGCCGAAGGTGTGCAGGTCGCTATCGGAGCGGATGCCCGGATATTTGTGCGTGTGCCACGTACCACCAAACGTGTCGGCGGCTTCGAGGACGACGAACGACGTGCCTGGACGTTGCGTCGTCAGGTGATACGCGCCGCCGACGCCGGAAATCCCGGCACCGACGACCAGCACATCGAAATGCTCGACGCCTGACTGCGAGCGCGCCTTGGGCGCTGGTTGCTTGATCGGTTTCGTCGCGGTGTCGGTCGCGGCCATGGCTGTCCTCGAAAGTCTGCGAAACAGCTTGTGTCACGACGCGCGGACTGTTCCAAGCGGTCCGCTTCGGCTGAAGCCGGTGATGAAGCGTTCGTAGATCTCGGTCAGTCGCTCGAGGTCGGCGATCGGCACGCGTTCATCGATGTGATGGGCCAAGGCGTTGGTCAGGCCGAACTCGATGACGGGACAATAGGCCTGAATGAAACGTGCATCCGACGTGCCGCCGTTGGTGGTCAATGTCGGGCGTTTGCCGGTCACGGTTTCGACGGTCGCGGACAAAGTCTCGACCAGCGGCCCCGGGCGGGTCAGGAATACGTCGCCAGTGCCTGAAAACGAGACGTGCCAGCGGGCGGCAAGGGTCGCCGCCGCCACTTCGACCTCGCGCCGGAGGTAGGCCTCGAGACTAGGGCGCGTCCAATGCGTGTTGTAGCGCACGTTGAACTTTGCGCGGGCTTCGGCCGGAATGACGTTGGTCGCCGTGTTCGGCGCCGACAAGACGGTGACTTGCAAGTTGGAGGGTTGGAAATCCGGCGTGCCCGTGTCCAACGTCATCGATGACAACCGATCCAGGATGCGCACGAGTTTCGGGATCGGATTTTCGGCCAATAGGGGGTACGCCGCATGACCTTGTCGGCCGGAGACCACGAGTTCACCCGACAGCGATCCACGTCGGCCAATCTTGATTTCCTGGCCGAGTTCGGTCGGGTTCGACGGTTCCCCGACGATGCAGGCGTCGAGCCTTTCGCCGCGCGTGGCGAGCCAATCCAGAACTTTCATGGTGCCGTTGATCGAGGGGCCCTCTTCATCGCCCGTGATGAGGAGTGAGAGCCCACAGGCGAGCGGTCCGTCGCGGCGTCGGCGCAGTGCGGCCGAAACAAAACAAGCGATGGCGCCCTTCATGTCGACCGCGCCCCGGCCATAAACCTCGCCGCGGTGGATAGTGCCGGAAAAAGGTCCTTGCGACCAAAGCCCGGCGTCGCCGGGGGGGACCACGTCGGTGTGGCCGGCAAAGCAGAGATTAGGGCCGTTGGCCGGCAAGTGCGCGTACAGATTTTCGACATCGGGCGTGCCGGGTTCGGTCATGGTCATGCGATGGCAGACGAAGCCCGCAGGTTCGAGCACGGCCTGCAGAAGGCTCAGTGCACCACCTTCGGCCGGGGTCACGCTTTCGCACCGTATGAGCGCCTGCGTCAGGGCGATGGGGTCGGTTGCGTCCAAGGGCATGTCGGTCTCGTCCTGGTGACCAGATTGAGGTTGCGTTGCTCAGGGGCAGATCTGCGCTCACGACCTCGCAGGCTTCGGATCTACGGGCAAGTGACAGGCCCGAAGCGCCGCCACCAGTTCGGCATCGTCCTCGGGGGCGACCGCGATCAGATCGATCGACAGGATGCCGTCGGCCGTGTGCGCCTCGACGAGCGCGACTGGTGTCGACGCCTGCCGCAGACGCACCGTGACCTCGTGCGCAGTTGCCCCGAAGACGTCTCGATCGAACAGCAGCGCAAGCCGCGGCAGCGTGCCTTGTCGTCCCTCGCACAACGTCGTCGACACCCCGGGACAGGGCGCAAGCGCCTGGGCGATGGCCTGAAGTCGCTGCCTGATCTCGCGATCGTGCGCGGCCGTGTCGCGGCGCTGAAACGCGTCCAATGCCACCAGCAACCCGACGATGGCTTCCTTCGACGCCTTGAACCCGCGTCCGATTCCGTGCCGCGGAAGTGCCGGCACCTGCAGGCCATCGAAGAACTCGATCGGTGGCGCGAATGCCTCGGGTCTGACGTCCATGTCCAGCATCTGTAAGGCGGCCGACGCGACCAGTCGCCGCTCGCCCGCCAGAATACCGGAGGCCTGGGGGCCGCCGATCGCCTTGCCGCCCGAAAAAACCACGAGGGATGCGCCAAGGTCGAACAGCCGTCGCAGATTTTCGAGCGGCGGCAATTGCGCGGCCGCATCGACGATGAGCGGCAAACCGTGACGGCGCGCGACACGCGCGAGCAGCGGAATATCTGATGCCGTCGATGCCGATGCGCATGCAGCGACGGCGACCGTCAGCGGGCTGATCGCCGATGCAACTTCCCAATCCTCGAGCCCGCGTATGCCAGCGCCCGTCTCCCGATCCGCGACGCCGACATCGATCAGGCGGGCGCCGGCGACGCGCAACGCGCGATCGTAGGCGTTGCGATGCGTCCGCGGCACGATGATCTCGTGCGCCATGGCGTCCGTTTGTGGCAATCTGTCCATGCGCGCCGGATCGAGCCCCGCGATGCAGGCCGCTGCCGCGAGCGTCAGCCCCGCCGATGCGCCGCTCGTCACCAGACCGGCTTGCGCACCCGTGATGTCAGCCAGCCGACGCGATGCCGCCGCCTGCAAGGCCCACATGTCGAATGATTGCTTCGCCGCTGCTGCCATCGCGGTGGCGACCGGCGCTGCGATGCAAGCGCCCGACAAGCGCGTGAGTGTGCCGGCCGCGTTGATGATCACGGTCGCCGCGATGTCTGATGGCAGGCCCGTGTTCGTCATGGCGATGCTCGGCCCCATGAATTTGCTCTGGATAACTTCAGCATTTCCGGCAGCCATCGCGCAATGGCGGGGCGACTCGCGGCATGATGGTCGTCGAGAGCGAACGCAAGTCCGCGTTGCGGAACTGCCGGAGATCGCCATGACACTTTTGAAATCACGCTTCAGCAAGTCGACCGGACCGCGACCGGGAGCGACCATCGTCGCCCGTGCCACTGAGGCTGCGACGGCGGGTGAGCGTGGGCGCACAGCACCTGAATCCGTTGCGTTGGTGTTGCCGGCGCTGAGCGCGCTCGGGGCCATCGCTTCGATCGCAGCTGTTGCCTATCTGGCGACGGATCGTGACGGCGAGCGGCCGCGCGTGAAACGTCGCGTCGACACGATCCTGAAAGACCTCGAAACATGCTGTCTCGGCGTGGCTGAAATCCTGCGACGACTGAAGCGCGGCGCCAAGTCGCTCGGCGTCGATGGCACATCCGGCGGGGCGCCATTGCAGTTCGGCCGCAACGCGGTGCGGGTCGATGCCGCCGGTGGACCGCTGTATCATCAACTCGTCAACGACATGGCGACCATGCTTGTGCTTGCGACGCAGAGCAGCATCGACGCCATGAGCGCCATCGAGGACGGCGAAATAGATGCGCCCGATGACATGCTGGAGCAGTTCGCGACGGCTCAAGCCGATCTGAATGCATTGCTGGTCGGTCGCGCCGGCATCCGCCCCATGGTCGATGGATGTCTCGCCGTGGCTGTCGGCCTTGGTGCGGCGGTCGGTTTGCTGAGACGACGGCAGTCGCCGGCATAGTCGATTGCCATTGTGACGGCTTCGGGTGAAATGCGCATCGAACACCGCTGTCGCAAGAGCCATCATGCCCGTCACCAAGATCCTGATCGCCAATCGCGGCGAGATCGCTTGCCGTATCGCGCGGTCGGCGCGGGCGATGGGCGTGCGGACCGTCGCCGTCTATAGCGACGCAGATGCGACGGCACTGCATGTTTCTGAGTGCGATGAAGCTGTGCGTATCGGTCCAGCGCCGGCGATCGACAGCTATCTGAGCATCGCCGCACTGCTGGCCGCCGCAGAGCGTACCGGTGCCGATGCGGTTCATCCCGGCTATGGCTTCTTGTCGGAGAATGCCGAATTCGCCGACGCCTGCGTGCGCGCTGGTTTGACCTTCATCGGTCCACCCGCCCACGCGATCGCCGCCATGGGCAACAAGGCTGCAGCCAAACGGCGTATGATCGAGGCTGGCGTGCCATGCGTCCCAGGCTATCAAGGCGACGATCGATCGGACGCAGCTTTGACACGTGAAGCGGCACGCATCGGCTATCCCGTGATGATCAAGGCTGCTGCCGGTGGCGGGGGGCGCGGCATGCGTCTCGTCACGGGGGCGAGTGAATTCGCTGGTGCCCTCACCGCCGCGCGCTCCGAAGCCCAGCGCGCGTTCGGTTCCGACGACATGATCCTCGAACGCGCCGTCGTCGATGCGCGCCACGTCGAGATTCAGGTGTTCGCCGACCGACACGGCAACACGATCCACCTCGGCGAGCGCGACTGCTCGGTGCAGCGCCGACATCAAAAGGTGATCGAGGAGGCGCCGTCACCGGCCGTCGACACCGATCTGCGTGCGCGCATGGGAGCTGCCGCCACCAGGGCCGCGTCGAGCATCGGCTATGTCGGGGCGGGCACGGTCGAGTTCCTGCTTGGAGCCGACAAGCAGTTTTATTTTCTCGAAATGAACACGCGTTTGCAGGTCGAGCATCCCGTCACGGAGCTGATCACCGGCCTCGATCTGGTCGATATGCAGATCCGGGTCGCGCGCGGTGAAACGTTGCGCCTCACGCAGAAAGACGTGCGCTTCGACGGTCACGCCATCGAAGTCCGCCTGTATGCGGAAGATCCCGGCCAGAATTTTCTGCCACAGTCGGGCGACGTCCTGGTGTGGGACCCGCCCGTTGGCAAGGGGGTGCGGGTTGACGGCGCATTGCGCCGCAAGGATCGCGTGTCACCCTTTTACGATCCGATGATCGCGAAGGTCATGGCGTTCGGGACGACACGCGATGAGGCACGAGAGCTGTTGATCTCAGCCGTCCGCGACGCCGTTTTGCTCGGCATTGCCACCAATCAGGCGTTTCTCGTATCGATGCTGCGTCATCCCGTGTTTGCCGCAGGCGACGCGACCACGAATTTCATCGCCACGCACTTTGCTGCGGGCGCCAATGTGCCTGAAGCGCCGAGTCGCGACGTGATGGCGGTCGCTGCGGCGCTGTTGCTCGCGACGTCGGGCGAGGTGCCGTACGGCGCCGGGTCGCTGGTCGGCTGGTCGTCGACGGGCGCCGCGCTCGCGCCGGTGCTTCTGGATATCGGCAACAGCGAGCGGCGATTGGCTGTGAGGATCGAGACCGCGCACACATTTCTCGTCCACGACGGCGCCGACACGACACGGATCGAGCTTCAGGGCGCGTCTTGGCTCGATGCCCGTCCAGGTATCGACGATGTCGTTCGTGTCGACATCGATGGACGCGCGACAACGGCGCGCGCGGTTTTACACGAGCATGTCCTGCATCTGTCGATCGACGGCGTGACGGTCGCGGCGCGCGATCGCTTGCGTGATGCGAGGAGCGCCTCTGAGCAGGAGCGCGGCGGCACGTTGCTCGCGCCGATGAATGGTCGCGTGGTCCGGCTTGCGGCAAAGGTCGGCGACCCCATCACGAAGGGACAATGTGTCGTCGTGCTCGAGGCCATGAAAATGCAGCACGAGATCACGTCCCCGCGCGATGGAGTGCTCAGGCGCCTTCTGGTCGCCGAAGGTCAACAGGTCGCGACGCGTGCAATTTTGGCCGAGGTCGAGTGATCGTCAGCGCATCGCCGGTCGGCGCGCGAGTTGTGGTTCAACCGCGAGGGTCGGCATGAACGCGGATGCACGATCTGCGTCCGATCCATAGGTGACGCTCGTGGTCGCGCCGGGACGCGGGACGCTGGTCGGTGTCGGCACATCCATCGCGACGGTACGGCGCGGCAGGATGCCCCGCTCGGCGACGGGAATTTTGGGCGACTGCCCGCGCCGTAACACGAGATCGTCGATGCGGCCTGCAGCCGATGCCAACTTGGGCGCCGCCGCCGATGTGAACGGCAAGGTGACTGCGGCCGTCGTCCGTGATCGAAGCGCGCCGACATGTCGTTCATAGGCACTCAACATCGGTTGCCCCTCGCTGCCGCGGTGATTGACGACGCGCACCTGGGGGGCTGCCGTCTTGATCATCTGCGCGACGACGATACCGGCCAGGTTCTGCAGCGGTTCGACCGTGTCGTTGGTGTTGCGGGCCACCTCTATGCCGGGTCCGGCGCTGCCCATGTTCGAGGCGTGAATGCTGACCACGTCATAGGGTGCGATCTGTACGACCATGACGAAGGCACGGCCGCGCGCGTCTGACATCGGCTTGCTCATATAGAGCGGCACGAACACCGAGCCGCTGTGCGACGAGATGGTGTCGAACGCGTCGGTATTGCGCGAGGAATTGTGGAACTCGTGGAACACGAATACGCGCATCGATTGGGGCATACGGCGCCGCGTGTTCGGCCGTTCCGAATGTGAGATCAAAACGTATTGGGTCGGTGACACCCAGATGCGGCCAGCCGGCAGCCAGCCATCCTGGCCGATCCTGGGCAGCGTCAAAGCGCAGTCGAGGTTGCTACAACCGGCGAACACCTGAGCCGAGGGGCTCGCGACGTCGGTCGCCTTCAGCGTCGCCATCGTGTCGTTGAAGGCGGTTTGCCCGCGTGGTGTGCGATACAGTGGCCAACCGTCGACGACGGCCTGATCCTGCTCGCTGCGCGGCAATGGTGTGGCGCGAGTCCGCGACGTGTCGGCATGGCGGCCCTTGATGACCTCGCCGCCGCTCGATTGAGCCGAAAGCTCCGTCGCCGCGAGTGCGATCAACACACTCGCGGCGGCGGCAACAGCAAGATATCGCGCCATCGGCGACGATGTTTCCCCATATCGCAAGCGCGTCTCCTGCCGTTTTATGCCCCGCCGCCATTCCCCATCGTCTTTCCCCACGACCGATGTGCGCGTGCATCGGGGCCGAACCGGGCCGAGACGACGGCGAAATTGGGCACAGTGGCTCAGACCTTGGTCGCAAACGGGGGCTCAAATGACGATCGCGCCGGACGCGGCTTTCTCGCCCTCGGGCTCGATGTGGATGACCACTTCGCTGCCGGGTAGAGCGCCACGCAGGGCGATTTCGATGCGGTCGCAGATGTCGTGCGCCGCCTTCACCGACATGCGGCCTGGTACGACCAGATGAAATTCGATGAACGTGACACGACCGGCCATCCTGGTCTTGATGTCGTGCGCCTCGATGGCGCCATCGGCATTGCCTGAGATGACGTCGTCGATGCGGCGCGCGATTTCGGAGCCGACGGCCTCGTCCATCAGCCCGCTCATGGTCTCGCGTAACAACCGGGCGCCGGTCCACAGGATGTACACGGCGACCATGAATGCCAGCAGCGCATCGAGCCATTTCCAGCCGGTGGCGAGCACCAGTCCAAGGCCGATGAGCACCGCGATGGTCGAGATGACATCGGTCGCCAGATGCCAGCCGTCGGCGACCAGCGCGGGCGAGCGATGACGACGGCCGTAACGGACGAGAACCACAGCCCAGCCCGCGTTCAGAACCGTCGCGGCCGCGCTGAAAACGAGGCCCGCGCTGGTCACATCGAAGGCCTTTGGCGTCATGAATGCCGAGGTCGCATCGCGCAGGATGACTGCGGCTGCGAGAACGATGAGGACGCCTTCGGTGACGGCTGCGAAGTACTCGGCTTTGTGGTGGCCGTATTGATGATGCCGATCGGGCGGGCGAGCCGACTGGCGCAGAGCCAACGCAGCAACGACGGCGGTCACGACGTTGACGATCGATTCCAGGGCGTCGGAGTAGAGCGCAAGGCTGCCGGTCGCGGAAAATGCCGCCCATTTGAGCGCGAGCACGGCGATGGCGACCGCAATTGAGGCGGCGGCCAGACGGCGCGACATGTCGTAGGCGGCATCCATGCGCGGTAGAGCCCGGGCTCCCAAGGGGTAATGCGAGCTGCTTTGCCACGATCATGTCCAAGGGGCCAAGGTGACAGTTACGCCGCGGCGGCCTGGCCACGGGCTGTCGGTCGCACGGCGCGTGCGGGCTCGCGCGGTTTGCGTGGTGGCTCTGGCGGCGGCGGGGGCCGCGTGCGTGCCACCGTCTGCGGCGATAGGCTCGACGGCGGCCCGGTCTCATGCGCCGTGGGGATAGCCGGCGCAGCTGCGGGCTTGGGTGGAGCGTTGACCGCGACATCGACGACGTCAGTCAATTCGAGCGGCGCGGCCAATGCGGGCGGCGCAGGCTCAATTGATCGAGGTGGGGCCATCATGGCCACGTCCGGAGTTCTTGCAGGTGTTGGCGCACGCGGTTTACACGCACGTGGCAGCGCCCGCCCGTTGATCGACGCGACACGGTTGCCAGCCGGCAGCAGGCGCATGACCGCCTCATAGGCACTTCGGCCGGGCAGGAGTTCCGTTACCCTGTGGCCGCGCGACATGTCGACGAATGTCGGCACGAAGCCCGCAGCGGACAGGCGCGTGCGGCCGTCGTCTCCGCGGGTCACGTCGAGCAGTGCGACGATGCCGGTTTTCTGCGCTTCTGCGGGCTGGTTCGAAATAAAATTACCGAGCGAATAGACGACCAGCGCCTCCCGACCGCCGGTCGTGACGAGTTTCTCCCAGGGTTGGAGGACGTGCGGATGTGCGCCGAGAACGGCCATGGCACCTGCCTCCACCATATCGCGCGCCAGAAATTTCTCGCGTGCCGTCGGTCGGTGCTGATTTTCCTCGCCCCAATGCGGTGTCACGATTACCGCGTCGACCGTGACGTCGTTGGCGAGGTCGCGGATTTCCGCCAGAACTGCGTCTCGATCCCGGTGACATTGCAGCACCTGCGCGTGCGGATCGGGCATGCCGTTCAGTCCATACGTGCAGGCGAGCCAGGCGACGGTAATGCCATTTGCGCGCGTGCGGGCGTGCCAGGGCGTCGGGGTTGCGCGACGCCGCGTACCGGTGTGGGCGAGGCCGGCCGCCGTCAGCGCATCGAGCGTGCGGTCGATACCCAGGGAGCCTCGGTCGGCTGCGTGATTGTTGGCCGTCGAGACGATGGTGAAACCGGACGCGACCAGATCCGAGGCGACGGAGGGATGCACGTTGAAGATCAGCGCGTCGGATTTGCGCCCATAGACGATGCGGTCGAGCACCCGCCCGGGATCGCGATGCGCGACGCCGCCCGGCCGCACACCCGCGGCGATGGGACTTTCGAGATTGCCGTAGGTGATGTCAGCTGAACTCAGCACCGCGGCGACCGGCGCCCAGAATTGCCGAAACGAACCACCGGGTCGATACGCCTGCAGCTGCAACGCATCGTGAAACAGCAGATCTCCGACCGCTGCAATCGTGATGCGTTGTCCCGGCGTACAGTCGGTGTCGAAAACGATCGTTGCCGGCGCCGCGGCTGAAACGCCAATCTTCGAGCCCGCGGGTTTTGCAGCGATAGCGCTCGTTGCCCACGCAACCGCTAGGGCCGGAACGGCCAGCGCAAAACGCAACTGCTGATCACGCGCAACCATGGATACCGACGAAACCGACGCCGGCCGGCATTGTGAAGGGGTATCATCTCCACATCCTTAACGCGGGAGCCTTGATGTTGG